>JAEZFY010000297.1 GCA_023417265.1 Actinomycetes bacterium
ACGCGAGGTAGCTGCATCTCGCACCGACGACGATGCCGAGCTCCACTTCCCAGTCGGTCTTGGTCGAGCCGCGCGGGATGCGCACGTCGTCGTTCGGGCCGATCAGCGTGTTGGGGGACTTGGTGAACACGATCGGCTCGTCGGGGACCGATTGCCCGGTCTCGGCTGCGTGATCGCTGTAGTTGAGGCCGATGCAAAGAATCTGGTGCGGACGCGCGAACGGTGCTCCGATCCGCTCCCCCGTGAACTGGCACACTTCCCCGGCGGCAGTGCGTTCGTCGACGAGCGCCCGTACTCGCGCCAGCCCGCCAGAGCCGAAGAACGCCTCGTCGAAGTCCTCGATCTCCCCGGACACGTCGACGTAGGTCTCGGCGTCGATCCTCACGACCGGCCATTCGCCTCCTACCTCTCCGATTCGCATCAGTTGCATAGCTGTCCTCTCAATCCGGGCTGACGCGGAGCAGAACCTTGCCCACCTCTGGTTCACGGCTGTCGAGTAGTCGGAGCGCTTCGCCGGCCGAGTCAATGTCGATCTCGTGCGTGACCAGTGCGCACGGGTCGAGCGTGCCCTGGGTGAATGCGTCGACGGCGTCCAGCCAGGCTGCGTGCGGCGCACCGAACACGGAGTGCAACTCGACGCGCTGCTCGAACAGGTCGAACGCGTTGATGGCGACGGCGGGATCAGGGACGCCGATCACCACGAGTCTGCCGCCGCGGCGAGTGAGTGAGATTGCGGCCTCCAGCGCCGCGCGGCCACCCGCCGCTTCCACCACGACGTCGAAGCCGTGCGCGCAGTCAGCGATGCCGGCCGGATCCATAGTGCTGGTCGCTCCGCAGCGGAGCGCCATCTCAGCCGCGCGTGAACTGGGATCGATCACCACGAGTTCTCTCGGCGCGTCGGCACGCAGCAGCTGCACCGTGAGGCATCCGAGGGTGCCTCCGCCGACCACTGCGACACGGTCTCGGTGTGTGACCGCGGCTCGTCGCACGGCATCGGCTGCGCACGCAGCGGGCTCGAGCGCAGCGGCAGACCGCAAGTCTGCTTCCGGCGTGAGTCGGTGCAGTTGAGCGACCGGGATCACGAGCTGTTGCGCCCACGCTCCGGGGCGAGTGAAGCCGATCTCGTCGTAGCGGGTCTCGCAGACGACGGCTTCTCCTGCCGCGCAACGCGCGCATGCGCCGCAGGAACCGAAGCCTTCACCCACGACCTTGGCACCGAGGATGGAGCGGTCGGTCGCGATGCCGACCTCGGCGACGGTGCCTGACCACTCGTGTCCGGGGATCACGGGGTAGCGCACGAGCCCGGCGGGCCGGTCACCGGCGAACAGCTCGACGTCGGACCCGCAGATGCCGGAGTAGGCGACGTCGATGATTGCTTCGCCTGGCCCGGGGACCGGGCTCGGCACGTCTACCAGTCGGATCTGGCCGGGCGCGTCGATGCGGACGGCCTTCATCCGTCGTCCCGTCGGCTCGCCGCGTCGCGCTTGTGCCAGTCGTCCGCCCACAGGTCGAAGTGCGCAGACGTCTTCGGGTGCTCGGCGATTAAATCGAGATCGAGTTCGACGCCGAGTCCGGGTGCTGTCGGCAGGTCGAAGTATCCGTCGACGACTTCGGGGAGACCGGTTGCGGCTTGCTTCACGTGCGCGTCGGCGAAGTCGTTGAAGTACTCCAGCACCTTGAAGTTCGGCGTGCAGGCTGCGAGGTGGAGATTGGCCGCGGTCAGCACCTGCCCACCGACGTTGTGGGGGGCGACGAGCACGTCGTGGGTCTCGGCGGTGGCGGCGAGTTTGCGGGTTTCCAGGATCCCGCCGAAGTGGCCGACGTCGGGTTGAACGATGTCGGCTGCTTGGAGTTCGAACAGTTCGCGGAACTCGAAGCGGTCGTGAATGCGCTCGCCGGTAGCGATGGGGAGGTCGACTCGGCGGGCAACCTTGGCGAGCGACTTGAGGTTGGCCGGCGGTACGGGCTCCTCGACCCAGGCCGGGGCGAAGCGTGTCGCGAGCGTGGCGAGGCGGTGCGCCTCGTGTGGCGCGAACCGACCGTGCATCTCGAGCATCAGCTCCCGGTCGGCGCCGATCGCGTCGCGGACGGCCTCGATCAGGCCGATCGAGCGGCGGGTCTCGGTCGCATCCAACTCCGCACGTCCGGGACCGAACGGGTCGAGTTTGAGCGCCTGATACCCCCTGTCGACCACGCGCCTGGCGGCGGCGTGGAACTCGTCGGGGGTCCGCTCGACCGTGTACCAGCCGTTGGCGTAGGCCTTCACCCTGTCGCGGACCTTTCCGCCGAGGAGCCGCCACACCGGCTGTTCGAGGGCTTTGCCGACGATGTCCCAGGCAGCCATCTCCACACAGGCGATGCCGGACATCACGATCTCGCCGGCTCGCCCGTAGTCGCCGAACTTCATCCGGTGCACGAGCGACTCGATGTCGAACGGGTCGCTGCCACGCACGTGGTTGCGGAACGCTTCGCCGAGATAGCCGCACAACGCGTCGGTGTGGTTGATCATCCGGGTCTCGCCGACCCCGCTGATCCCGTCGTCGGTGGTCAGCACGACGTAGGTGAGGTCGCGCCACGGCGTGCCGAGCACGTGGAGCGACAGCTCGACGATCTTCATGCGGTGTCCCGTTGTGGTGTCGCGGCGGAGGCTGGCGCACCGAGCGCCCTCTGCCGATTACACGCCATGGCGTTGGAAGTGGTCGCGGAGCTGGCGCATCAGGGTTTGCGACGACAGGCCGTCGTAGATCACGGAAATGACGTGGTCGCCCCACGGTCGATAAATCGCGCGGACCTCCACCCCGGCGGCGCGCGCCTTGTCGACGAACTCGTCGACTCCGGCGACCGGGACGAGGTGATCGCCGTTGCTGATGGTGAGCAGCGTGGGCGGGGCGGAGGCTGACAGGTAGCTCTCGACCTGGATCGCGGCGAGCCGCTCGGGATGCTCGGCGGTGGTTCCACCGATGTAGCGGACGACCATCTCACGGGTCTTCGGGCCCCAGATCGGATCGGTGTTGTGTTCGATCCATTTCGGGTCGACGGCGGGCACCTCGCCGGCAACCGCGGCGATGCGCGGGAAGTCGCCGGCGACCGTCGCAGGCAGTCGTCCGGACGCGGCCGCGTACGTGGCGACGAGGGTGAGGTTCGCGCCGGCGGATGCGCCCCACACGGCGATCCGGTTGGGGTCCGCGCCGTAGTCGCGAGCGTGCTCAGCGATCCAGACGAGCGCCTGGGCAACCTGGGGCATGGCGATGTCCCACGTCGGTCGGTCATCGGTGGCCAGCGTGTACTCGGGGGCGAAGACGACGTATCCCTGGTCGGCGAACCAGCGCAGAATCGCCGGGTTCTCGTCGGGGGCGCCCTGGTACCAGCCGCCACCGTGGACGTACACGACGATGGGTGCGCTGGCCGGGGGCGCGTCGCCGCGCGCTCGGTAGATCACGATGCGCAGCGCTTCGCCGCCCGGGCCGGTGTACGTGGCGGTGAGGTCCGGTGGCGGCTTCGGCCCGAGACCCACGGTCGTGAAGATGTTGAAGCGGATGGGAGCACTCGCGCGTCTGGCGGCGGCCAGCTGGCTTGCGAGGATCACGAGCGTGCCCAGCAACGCTACCGCGCCCAGCGCGGCGAACACGAGCGCGACGGTGCTGGCGTCGATCCAGTACGCGACGAGTTCGAGCAGCATGCCAACGGAAACGACGATCGTTGCCGGACCGATCAGGGTCGGCCAGATCAGCGACCCGTACGCGCCCAGATACGGGATCCGTGGGGCGAAGGCTCCGAGCACGAGCAGCGCGCTGGTCGACACGATCAGCGCCCCGATCACGATCAGCGCGATCGCGATCGCGGTCATCGTGCGAGTCTCCGGACGTGGCCGGGTTCGAGCTCGGCGACCGAGCGGACGCCGAGCAGCTTCATCGTGCGGACCACCTCGTCGGCGAGGATCTGGATCGCCCGCTCGACGCCGCGGCGGCCGCCGGCCATCAACCCGTACAGGTAGGCCCGGCCGACGAGCGTGAAGTCGGCGCCGCGGGCAAGCGCGGCGACGATGTCGGCGCCCGACATGATCCCGGTGTCGATCCACACCTCGACGTCGTCGCCGAGTTCCTTGCGGACTTCGGGGAGCAGATCGAACGGAACCGGGGCGCGGTCGAGTTGACGGCCGCCGTGGTTCGACAGCAGCACCCCGTCAACACCGAGGTCGGCGCAGCGTCGGGCGTCGTCGAGCGTCTGCACGCCCTTGACGACCACGGGGCCGGGCCAACGATCCCGGATCCACGCGAGGTCGTCGTAGGTAACGGTCGGGTCGAACATTGAGTCGAGCAACTCGGCGACCGTGCCGTCGAACCCCTTGAACGTCGAGAACCCGATCGGCTCGGTGGTCAGGAAGTCGGTCCACCAGCGGACCTTCGGGATCGCGTTGAGCACCGTGCGCCCGGTCAGCGTCGGGGGAATCGTCAGGCCGTTGTAGCGGTCGCGCAGTCGTGCTCCGGCGACGGGCACGTCGACGGTGACCAGGAGCGTGTCGAAGCCGGCGACGGCGGCACGGTCGAGCACGTCGGTCGAGCGGTCGCGGTCGTTCCACATGTACAGCTGGAAGAAGTTCCGACCATGCGGGTTGGCGGCAGCGACTTCCTCGGGAGTCGCCGTGCCGACCGTCGACAGCGCGAACGGGATGCCCACTGCACCCGCCGCCGCGGCTCCGGCTTTCTCGCCGGCGGTGTGCATCATGCGCGTGAACCCGGTCGGGGCGATGCCGAACGGGAGCGCCGCAGGCGCACCGCAGATCGTGACGGTCGTGTCGACGTCGGCGACGTCGCGCAGGATCGCCGGGAGGAACTCGATGTCGAGGAAAGCCTGCCGGGCCCGGGCGAGCGACAGCTCCGCCTCGGCCGCGCCGTCGGTGTAGTCGAACGGTGCCTTCGGCGTGACGCGCTTCGCGATCGCCCGCAGATCGGCGATCGTGTGCGCCCGGGCGAGCCGTGCGCCGGTGCGATCGAGGGTCGGGCGGCGGAACTTGAGGAGTTCGGCGAAGTCGCTCGGCTTCGGGACCCGTCGCTCGGTCATGGGTGGGCCGCCTCCGTGCCAACACCGAGCCGGAGGCGTCCTTCGTCGACGGACCGGTACGCGCCGATCGCGAGACCTTGCACGATCGCGTTGCCGAGCGCCGCTGCTTCGGCGGACCCGACCCGGATCTGGCGTCCGGTGCGGCCGACGAGCCGACGAACGAGCAGATCGATGCGAGCCGCCCCGCCGAACACGACGACGTCCTCATACGCATGTGCGTGGTCGAGTTCGGCGAGCACGTCCGCGACGCGGGCGGCGACCGACTCGATGATGCTGCGTGTCACGAGCGCTGGATCGGCACCGCGGGGAAGGCCGGCGAGCGCGGTGAATTCGCCGAGCATGTCGTCGGGCGCGCGCAGCAGCGGATCGTCGACGTCCACGATCGGCGCCGCGACGTCGACCCGGGCGGCACGGTCGATCAGCGATTCGATCGCTATCCCACCCCACGCCGTCCGGCACTGCTCGAGCAGCCAGAAGCCGGTGACGTTGCGAAGGAATCGGACACCGCCAAGCGCGCCCGCTTCGTTGGTGAAATTGCGTGCACGCGCCCAATCGGACGTGTCGGGCAGCGGCCGTTCGATGCCGGTGAGCATCCACGTGCCGGTGGCCACGAAGGCCGAGCCGCCCGCTGACGGGGTGCCCATACCGACGACTGCCGAGGCGGTGTCGTGACCACCGACGAGGCTGACAGGAATCCCGCGCCAGTCACCCACGACGCGCCCAGCAGGTTCGATCGTGCCGAGCAGTTCGGCGCCGACTCCGGCCAGGGCCAGGAGTTCGGGGTGCCAGTTCCCCGCATGGACGTCGGTCAGACCGGAGCAGCCGGCGCTGGTGCGCTCCGTGACGGTGGCACCGGTGAGGTGGTGGACGAGCAGTTCGGGAAGCCACAGCAGCCGTGTTGCCCGGTCCAGTTCGTTGCGGTCGTGGGCGGCGAGTTGGAAGACCGTGTTGAACGGCTGCAGTTGGAGCCCGTTGCGGGCGTACATCTCGCGCGCGCCGAACCGGGCGACGAGGTCGAGATAGTCGTCGGTGCGGTGGTCTCGGTAGCTGAACGGAGGTGCGACGAGTTCGCCGGTCTCGTCGAGCAGGCCGTAGTCGACGGCCCACGTGTCGATGCCGATCGACGCGAGCGGGCCGCGTTCGAGGCAGCGCTCGAGTCCGGCGACGACGGCGCCGGTGATGGCCGCCCAATCCCACCGGAGATGGCCGGCCGTGTCGCGCCGGGGGGCGTGCGCGACGCGGTGGACCACCTCGGGGGTGATGGTGTCGGCGGCGAGATCGACGCGGCAGACGCGAACCGACGTGGCTCCGCAGTCGACGGCGGCAACGACGGTCATCTCAGGAATGCCGCGGCGACGCCGGAGTCGACGGGGATGTGCAGCCCGGTCGTCTGGCGCAGGTCGTCGCCGGTGAGGGCGGCGACTGCCGCGGCGACGTGTTCGGGGAGCACCTCGCGCTTGAGGATCGTGCGTTGGGCGTAGTACGCGCCCAACTCCGACTCCGGCACTCCGTACGTCGCAGCACGCTGGGCACCCCAGCCGCCGGCGAAGATCCCCGAGCCGCGCACGACCCCGTCCGGGTTGACGCCGTTGACACGGATGCCGTGCTCGCCGAGTTCGACCGCGAGCAGTCGCACCTGGTGCGCCTGGTCGGCCTTGGTGGCCGAGTAGGCGATGTTGTTCGGGCCGGCGAACACCGAGTTCTTCGATGCGATGTAGACGATGTCGCCACCCATCTGTTGCTCGACCATCGCCTTCGCCGCGGCCTTGGCGACGAGGAACGAGCCCTTCGCCATCACGTCGTGCTGGAGGTCCCAGTCGGCTTCGCTGGTCTCGAGCAGCGTTTCGACAACGACAGACCGGCGTTGTTGACCACGAGGTCGATGCCGCCGAACGCGAGCACCGCAGCGTCGATCGCGCGGCCGACCGCTGCCGCGTCGGACACGTCGACGCCGACGCCGACGGCGACATCGTCATCGCCGAGTTCGGCCGCTGCTGCTGCGGCCTTGTCCGGGTCGAGGTCGGCCACGACGACACACGCGCCATCCGCGGCGAGCCGCGCGGCGATCGCCTTACCGATCCCGGACGCGGCGCCGGTGACGAAGGCGACGCGGGTGGCGTGCGACTTCGGCTTGGGCATGCGCTGCAACTTGGCTTCCTCAAGCGCCCAGTACTCGATCCGGAACTTCTCACGGTCCGAGATCGGCTGGTAGGTCGACAACGCCTCGGCACCCCGCATGACGTTGATCGCGTTGAGATAGAACTCGCCCGCCACCCGGGCGGTCTGCTTGTTGCGCCCGAAGCTGAACATCCCGACGCCGGGCACCAACACGATCAACGGATCGGCCCCGCGCATCGGCGGTGAGTCCGGCTCGGCGTGCGCCTCGTAGTAGCTGCGGTACTCCGCGCGGTACGGCTTGTGCAGTTCGTGCAGGCGCGCGATGCACTCCTCGACCGGCGCCGCAGCGGGCAGGTCGAGCAGCATTGGTTTGACCTTCGTGCGCAGGAAGTGGTCCGGACACGACGTGCCCAGGTCGGCGAGGCGCGGGTGTTCGGTGCGCGACAAGAAGTCGAGCACGGCCGGGTCGTCGGTGAAGTGGCCGACCATCGGTGCGTCTCGTGAGGCGATCCCGCGGATCGTCGGCGCCAATGCCGCGGCCTTGGAACGACGCTGCTGCTCGGGAAGCGGTTCGTAGCCGGCGAGCACGGCACCGAACGGCTCGGGTCTGCCGTGCGCGGCGATGTACTCCGCTGCGGTGTTGATGATCCACAGCGAGTTCGCTTCGCACTCGTCGCTCGTCGCGCCCCACGCGGTGATTCCGTGGCCGCCGAGGATCACACCGACGGCGTCGGGGTGCTCGGCCTGGATCGCCGCGATGTCCAGCCCGAGCTGGAATCCGGGTCGCCGCCAGGGGATCCAGGCCACCTTGTCGCCGTAGATCGTGCGGGTCAACGCTTCGCCGTCGGCGGCCGTTGCGATGGCGATGCCGGCGTCGGGGTGGAGGTGGTCGACGTGCGGGGCGGTGACGAGCCCGTGCATCGCGGTGTCGATCGAGGGCGCGGCACCGCCTTTGCCATGGAGGCAGTAGTCGAACGCGGCGACCATCTCGTCCTCGCGGTCGATGCCCGGATACACGTCGGCGAGCGCGCGCATCCGGTCGAGGCGCAGCACCGCCAGGCCCGACTCGGTGAGCGTGCCGAGGTCGCCGCCCGAGCCTTTGACCCACATCAACTCGACGTCGCCTCCGGTGACGGGGTCGGTGTCGACGCCCTTGGCCGAGGTGTTCCCGCCGGCGTAGTTGGTGTTGCGTCGATCGGCGCCGAGGCGGTTCGATCGGGCCAGGAGGTCGCGGACGGCGTTGTGGGTCATGGCTTCGTTGTCCGTGTGTTCAGGCGCCCCAGCCGGCTTGGGAGCCGCCGACCCGGTCGCGTTCGATCTGTTGTTGGTAGCCCGAGGCGTTGTAGGCGGCGACCGGGTCGCGCGGTAGGCCGCGAGATTCACGCCAGTCGCCGAGCGCGGGGCGCACGTCGGTGTAGAACGCGTCCATCAGGACCGCGTTGGCGCGCAGCACGTCGCCCGCCTGTTGCGCGGCGGCGAGTTCGTCAGCATCGACGAGCAACGCCCGGGCCGTCATCTCCTGCACGTTGAGGACGCTGCGGATCTGCCCGGGGATCTTCTGCTCGATGTTGTGGCATTGGTCGAGCATGAAGACCACTGCCGAGTCGGTCGCAAACCCTCCACCCCGGTTGACCTCGTGCAGGATCCGGAACAGTTGGAAGGGGTCGGCCGCGCCGACGATCAGGTCGTCGTCGGCGTAGAACCGCGAGTTGAAGTCGAACGATCCCAGCTTTCCGACGCGCAGAAGCTGGGCGACGATGAACTCGATGTTCGTACCCGGCGCGTGGTGGCCCGTGTCGAGACATACGACTGCGCGCTCGCCGAGCGCCGCACAGTGGAGGTACGACGTGCCCCAGTCCGGGACATCGGTGTGGTAGAAGGCGGGCTCGAAGAACTTGTACTCGAGCACCAGCCGTTGCGTCTCGGTGAGCCGGCCGTAGATGATGGCCAGGGATTCGGCGAGTCGGTCCTGGCGGGAACGCATGTCGTCCTGGCCCGGGTAGTTCGTCCCGTCGGCAAGCCAGATCTTCAGGTCCTGCGAACCCGTGACGTGCATGATGTCGATGCAGCGGAGGTGATGGTCGATCGCCGCCTGGCGTACGGCCGGATCCGGGTGGGCCAGACTGCCCAGCTTGTAGATGTCGTCCTGGAACGTGTTCGAGTTGATCGTGCCGATCCGCATGCCGAGCGACGCGGCATGCTCGCCGAGCGCGTGGAAGTCGTCGACCTCGTCCCACGGGATGTGCAACGCCACCGTGGGAGCGAGCCCCGTGAGCGCGTGGACCTGTGCCGCGTCGGCCAGTTTCTCGAACGGGTCGCGCGGAACTCCGGCCTGCGCGAACACTTTGAAGCGGGTCCCGGAGTTCCCGTACGCCCACGACGGGACCTCGATCGCCTGGCGAGCGAGTACCTCGAGCACCTTGCTGTCGAACGTCATGGTCTCCAGTCTCCCGGTCGGAATCCGTGCCCCTGCCCGTGCAGCTTACTCCCAATTTCATCCGCACGTAAGAATTTCGTGCCATACTCCTTCGGGCGAGCGACGGCGGCCGGCCGTGCGCTCGCCTGATGCAACCGAGAGGAGGAGCGAACGTGAACGACCGGACCTGGACTGCGCGGTGGATCGAGCCGGAAGAGGCCGAGGACATGCGCCAGATTCAGCGGCCGATCTACCAGCTCGCAGGCCGCTTCGAGGTCGCCAGCCTGGGCGCCGCGGCGCTACGGATCACGGCCCACGGTCTGTACGAGGCATTCCTCAACGGGGTACGGGTCGGCGATCGCGAGCTGACCCCGGGGTTCACCGCGTACCGCAAGCGCCTGCAGGTGCAGACCTACGACGTGACCGCCCTGCTCCTACCCGGAAAGAACGTGCTCGCCGTACTGCTCAGCGACGGCTGGTGGCGCGGGCAGACCACGATCGCCCGGCGCCCCAACTCCTACGGGGCGACCGTGGCAGTGCTCGCCGAACTGGCCGTCGACGGCCACCTGGCGATCGCCACCGACGCCACCTGGAAGTCGACGCCCAGTCACGTCACCGCGGCCGACCTGATCGCCGGCGAGATCCACGACATGCGGCTGCGCCGCGCCGACTGGGCGCTCCCCGCCACCGACCGCGACCGTTGGTCGGCCGTACGCGTCGTCGACCACCCCTTCGACGTGCTGTGCGACACGATCGGTCCGCCGGTTCGACGGATGGGTGAACTCCCAGCCGTCTCGGTTCGCCAAGTCGGGCCGACTCGCCACGTCGTCGACTTCGGGCAGGTCAGCAACGGATGGATCCGACTCAGCGACCTGGGGCCGCGGGACACACGATTGACGATCGTCCACGGCGAAGAGCTCACCCCAGCCGGTGACGACGTGCAGATCGACGCGCTCGCCGGCGACGGTTCGTTCTTCAAGGATCCGGCGTGGGACCCGGCGTTCCAGACCGACATCGTGATCTCGGCCGGCGACGGATCGGAGTTCGAGCCGCGCCACAGCACGAAGGGGTTCCGTTACGTTCGCATCGACGGCCATCCCGGCCCACTCGATCCGAGCGCGTGTACGAGCATCGTCGTGCACAACGACGTGACTCCGCTGGGCAACTTCCACTGCGATGTCGACGATCTGAACTGGTTGCACACGGCAGCCGACTGGAGCCTGCGCACCAACCTGTGCGACGTGCCCACCGACTGCCCCACGCGTGAGCGTGCCGGCTGGACGGGCGACTGGCAGATCTATGTCGACACCGCCGCGTTCCTCTACGACGTCACCGACTTCTCCTACAAGTGGCTGCTCGACGCCGCCGCCGACCAGTTGCCGTCGGGTGCTGTGCTCAACTTCGTCCCCGACCCGGCGCCACACGGCCACGCCCGCGTCGCATGGTGGACCGAGTTGCAGGGATCAGCCGGTTGGGGTGACGCGATCGTGCACGTCCCGTGGGAGCTGTACCGGGCAACTGGCCGCACCGACTGGTTCGAGCCGCTGTTCGACGCGATGCGGCGGTGGGTCGACTTCGCCTCCGACCGGGCCGCGACCGGGCGGCACCCCGACCGCGCCGCCCGGCGGCCGGAGCCAGCGGCGCACGAGCGCTTCCTGTGGGACAGCGGCTTCCACTTCGGGGAGTGGAACGAGCCGGAGCGACCGCAGGTCGACGAGGACTCCACGGAGGGGACGGTCACAAAGCTCCAGGACGTGCTCATCGCCCAGGACCACGGACCGACTGCCACCGCGTTCCTGCACCGATCGGCCGCCCAGCTCGCCGAGATCGCGAAGCTGCTCGACCGGCCCGAGGTGAGCGCCCAGTACGCCGAACTGGCGACGAACGCGAAGCGTGCGTGGCAACTCGAGTTCATCGACGGCGACGGCCGTGTCACCCCGACCACGCAACCGAACCTGGTGCGCGCGGTGGCGTTCGGGTTGGTCCCCGACGAGCTACGTCAGCAGACCGCCGACGACCTCGCCGCGCTGGTGCGTGCCGACGGCAACCACCTGGCCACCGGGTTCTTGGCGACCCCGTTCCTGCTGCCCGTGCTGGCCGACAACGGCCACGTCGAGGTCGCCTACGACCTGCTGTTCCAACGGACCTCGCCGTCGTGGCTGGCGATGCGTGACCGAGGCGCGACCACGATCTGGGAAGGCTGGAACGCGATCGACGCTGACGGCATCGTCAAGGAGTCGCTGAATCATTTCAGCATGGGTGCGGTGGTCGGGTTCCTGCATCGCTACGTCGCCGGGCTGCAACTGCTCGAGCCCGGTTACCGGCGATTCCGCGTGGCACCGCGTCCCGGTGGCGGGGTCACCCAGGCTTCGGCGCATCACGACTCACCCCACGGCCGGATCGAGGTCGCCTGGCAACTGGGCCACGACATCGGTTCGTTGCAGCTGCTGGTACCCGACGGGTGCGAGGCTGAACTCGTGCTACCCGGTGAGGCTCCGGTCACGCTCGGCCCGGGTCGCCATCGTCACACCTGGGCTGCGTGATCATCCGCCGCGCTCCGACGGGCGGCGAGCGCACCGAGCCACTGCAGTGACGGACGCGGCCGGCGGGCGAGTGTCTGACGGTCGACTTCGATCAGCCCGAACGTCATGCCGTAGCCGGCCATCCACTCGAAGTTGTCGAGCAGGCTCCAGTGCAGGTAGCCCCGGATGTCGACCCCGTCGTCGAGTAGGCGCTGCAAGCCTGCGAGGCCGGCCGCGGTGTACTCGATCCGCTGCGTGTCGTCGGCGGTAGCGATGCCGTGTTCGGTGACGAGCACGGGCCTCCCGGTGTGCGCTGCGGCGAGCCGCACGGTCGCCTCGAGCGCTGCGGGATAGAGCTCCCAGCCGGTCTGCATCCGAGGGCTACCTTTGGGTGGCCGGACCGGTCCGTCGGGCCCGATTAGCAGGCGGGTGTAGGTCTGCACCCCGACGAAGTCGTCGTCGCGCGAGACCTCCAGGAAGTCGAGTTGGGCGTTCCGGCAGATCTCCGCCGCGCGCTGCTCGCCACCTTCGACCGGCTGGAGGTCCACGAGTGCCAACGTCCATCCGACGTTGGCGGAACCCGGCCCGGACTTGATCGCCTCGGCGGCGAGCCGGTGGGCGCGGGCCATCACGCCGACGTCGCGATGCGGGAACCCGCCGAGTGGGGCTGGGCGGTCGTCGCGTTGGGCGTTCGAGCTGCCGGCGCTCGTACCGAGGTAGGGCACGGCGGTGATGTCGCCGAGATCGGCGATCAGGTTGGCTTCGTTGATGGTGCACACCCATGGGATCAGATCCCCGAGGTGATCGGTGGCCCGTTCGACGAAGCGGGCGAACCGTTCGGCGCTGTCGCCGGCTCCCCAGCCACCGCGGCGGGCAAACCACTTCGGGGCGGTGAAGTGCTGGTAGGTCACGACCGGAGCCACGCCATGGTCGTGACACGTTCCCAGGACCCGGCGGTAGTGCTCGAGCTCGGCCCGCGAGAACCAACCGTCCTCCGGTTCGACGCGCGCCCACTCGACCCCGAAGCGGTAGGCATCGAGCCCGGCCGCGGCGAGCAGGCTGATGTCTTCGGGGTACCGGTGATAGCTGTCGCAGGCGTCACCGGACGGTTCGGCGAAGATCGACTCGCGGGTCCACTCGGCGTCCCAGATATCGGCGCTGACGTTGTTGCCCTCGGTCTGATGAGCCGACGTCGCAGCACCGATCAGGAAGTCGCGGGGGAACCGTAGATCAGACATAGAACCTCATCCGTGGGGGCAATCTCAGGGGTGTTCGATCGACGTCAACGGGCGTCGCTCTGCATGGCGCTGCAACCGGCGTTGACGTTGCGCGTCGGGGTCGGAGAGCGGGGCCGCGAGCAACAGTCGCCGCGTGTACGGGTGGTCCGGTGCCGAGGTCACCCGGGCCGCGTCACCGTCCTCGACGACTTCGCCGCGGTACAGCACGGCCACGCGGTGGCTGATGTAGCGGACGACGGCCAGGTCGTGGGAGATGAACAGGTACGCGACGCCGGTGCGTTGTTGGATGTCGATCAAGAGATCGAGGACCCGCGCCTGCGTGGTGAGATCGAGTGCCGAGACGGGTTCGTCGCACACGACGACCCGTGGGTCGAGTGTGAGCGCTCGGGCGATCGCGATGCGTTGGCGCTGGCCGCCGGAGAACTCGTGGGGGCGGCGCGTCCGGACGGTGGCCGGCAGGCCGACCCGTTCGAGCAAGTCGCCGACCTTGGTGCGGGCGTCGGCCTTGCTCATCCCGTTGGCGTGCAGCGGTTCGGTCAGGATGCTCTCGATCGTCATCGACGGGCTCAGCGACGAGTACGGGTCCTGAAAGACCACCTGCAGTTGCGTCGCCATCTCCCGCCGGGACCGCCGGTCGAGGTGCGTGACGTCGCGACCGTCGAACGTCACCGTGCCAGCCGCGATCGGCGCCAGCCCGAGGATCGCCCGCCCCAGTGTCGTCTTGCCCGACCCGGACTCTCCCACCACGCCGAGGGTCTCACCCTCGGCCAGCTCGACGGACACGTCATGGAGTGCCCGGAACGGGGCGGCCCGGAACCCCTTGCCGGGGAACTCGACCGTGAGGCCACGGACGTCGAGGAGCGGAGTCACGTGGCGACCCTCTGATCGCGCTCGGCGCGCGCCGGCGCGCCATCGAGCAGGGCCGCGAACAGCATCTGTGTGTACGGGTCCTGCGGAGCGCGTAGCACGTCGTGTGCCGAGCCGGTCTCGACGAACGCTCCGGCGTTCATGACCGTTACCCGATCGCACAGGTCGGCGACCACGCCGACGTTGTGGGTGACCAACACCATCGCCATCTGGTGTTCGTGCTGGAGGTCGCGCAACAGGTCGAGCACTTCGGCCTGCACCGTCACATCGAGCGCCGTCGTCGGCTCGTCGGCGATCAGCAGGTCCGGTTCCATGGACACCGCGCCGGCGATCAGCACCCGTTGGATCATCCCTCCAGAGAGCTCGAACGGATAGCTGTCGAACGTCCGCGCCGGATCGGGGATCCCCACTCGATCGAGCAGGTCCAGAGCTCGGTCGCGCGCGGCGTGCTTCGACAAGGCCATCACCCTGCGGAGTGGGTACGTGAGCTGGGCGCCGACCGTGAACGACGGATCGAGGTTGGTCATCGGCTCCTGCGGGATGTAGCCGATTCGCCGGCCACGCAGCTGCGCGTAGGCGCGCTCATCGTTGGGGTCGACGCGATGCCCGTCGAACGTGATCTGGCCCGCGCTGACCCGCGCGGCGGCCGGCAGCAGACCGAGCAGGGCAAGCACCGTGAGTGTCTTGCCGGAGCCGGACTCACCGATGACACCGTGGACTTCGCCGCGCCGGATGTCCAACGAGACCCGGCGAACGACGTCGAGGGCTGCGCCGCCCGGCTGGTCGATGACCACGGACAGCTCGCGCAACGACAGCAGCGCATCGTCCGGCGGGGGTGTCGAGTCGGCTCCGCCGTGCTCGCCACCGCTCGGTGTTCCCGTCGGGTTCCCCGGCCGATGCGCTGAGCGATCGTGACGCGCCGGTTTCAACCCGGATGCCGCGAGCTCGTCGCGGAGGCCGTTGCCGAGCAACACGAACGCCAGCCCGGTCACCGACAACAGCACGGCGGGGGCGGTGACGAGCCACGGCCCGCGGTAGAGCTGCTGATAGCCCGACGCGAGCAACGTTCCCCATGTCGGCCGGTCGGGATCGCCGAGCCCGAGCAGCTCGATGCCGGCCAGGAACGTCACCGACAGGCCCGCCAGCATCGACGTCTGGATGATGATCGGTGCGCGCACGGCCGCGAACACGTGCCGCCCGATGATGCGCGCGTCGCTCAACCCGGCGACTCGCGCGGCGTCGACGTACAACTCGTTGCGTACGGCGCGCACCGCGCCGTATACGAGGCGGTAGTACACGGGTGCGAGGAAGATCCCGAACAGGAGCAGCATGATCGGCAGCGAGGGTCCGAATGCCGAGCGGGCTGCGGTCAGCACGATCACCCCGGGAAGTGCCATGAACAGTCCCACGGTCCACGAGGCGACCTTGTCGAAGCGTCCGCCGCGGTAGCCTGCGACGAGTCCGGCCGTGATGCCGATCACCATCGCGATGACGACGGATACGAAGCCGGACAGCACACTCAGTCGTGTCCCGGCCATGATCCGCGACAACTGGTCGCGGCCGTTGATGTCGGTCCCGAACGGATGCCGGAGCGACGGGGCCTGGAGCCTCTCGTTGATCGATGGCCGCCCTGGTTCGTAGGGGGCCAGCCACGACCCGGCGACCACGAGAACGGCGAGCACGACCACGACCGCGAGCGACGCTGCCACGAGCGGTCGCCGGAGGAGCCGCCGCCAGATCGGAGATCGTGCGGGCGCGGCGTCGGCTCCGATCGGCTCGTCGCCGGCCGTCAGCGTCGACAGCAGTTCGCTCATCGTTGCCGTGCCTTGGGGTTGAGCGCGCCCTGGGCGAGGTCGACGAGCAGGTTGACGACGACGACGATGATCGTGGTCATGACGACCACCCCCATCACCATCGGCACGTCGGACGCCACCGCCGAGGTGATGGCCAGCTGACCCATGCCGGGCAGCACGAAGATCTGCTCGACGAACACGGCGCCGCCCATCAACCCGATCAGCTGGATCCCGAGAATCGCCAAGGCCGGGCCCGAAGCGTTGCGGAGCACGTGACGGTACAGGACTCGGCTTTCGGACAGACCTCGGCTGCGCAGGGTGCGGACATAGTCCTTGCCCAGCTCGTCGAGGATCGAGCCGCGGATCTGTTGGGCCACGCCGGCGATCGCGGCGATCGACAAGGCCACGACTGGAAGCGTGACGGAGCGTCGCCAGCCTGAGAACGACGTGGTCAGCGGCGTATACCCGGTGGCGTTGAACCAGCCGAGCTGCACGGCGAACACGACCGACAGCCACAGCGCGATCAGGAACCCGGGGATCGCCACGCCGAGCACGGACAAGAACTGGATCAGCGAGTCGATGCGACCGCCCCGGCGAGCGGCCGCGACCCCCAGCAGCGTCGCCACGACAGCCGTCACGAGGATCGTGGCGACGACCAGCGACAACGTGACGCCGAGCCTGCTCCGGATGCCGTCGGTGACCGACTGCCCCGTCAGCCAGGACCGGCCGAGGTCGCCACGCACGGCCGACGTGAGCCACTCCCAGTACTGACGCGGCCACGGCTGGTCGATCCCGAGCTCCTCGCGCTTCTTCGCGAGGAGCTCGGGTGACGCCATTGGTCCGAGGAGTCGCCGGGCGATGTCACCGCTGCCGACGTAGAGCATCGCGTGGGTGATCACCGTGACGGCGAACACCAGCAGGATGCCCCAGCCGAGACGGCTCAACGCATAGCGACTCATTCGGTGACGAGCGGTGGATCAGGCCGGCCGCAGGTCGTAGATCGACGGGAACGTCTGGGTCGTCGGTTCGGCCAGCGCGACGCGCCGGCTCGTACCGACGAGCGAGAACGACGCGGCCACCGGGGCGAACCAGGCGTTGTCGACGATCCACTGGTTGATCTGTCGGGCAGCATCCGTCTGGGCCTCGGCGTCGCCGGTTTGGAACTGGGCGATCAGTTCGTCGAGTGCCGGATCCTGGCTGCGGAACGGGTTGAACGCCGCCGCCGGCGAGACCACCTGCTGGATCGTGTCCCACGCGGTCGGCCCGCCGAGCGCGAAGTACACGGCGCCGTACTTGGCGGTCACGATGTCGCCGATCGACTGGTCGACGGTGCTCTCCTTCCAGGCGATCGTGATGCCGGCGTCGGCGAGCGCTTGCTCGAGGAAGACCCACGAGTCGCGCTGGCCGAGGTCGGGCATCTCGATCGTGACGCCGTCCGGGTAGCCGGCTTCGGTCAACAGTTCGCGGGCACGGTCGGGGTCGTACGGGTACACGTCCTCGAGCGCCGGGTCGTAGATGCCACCCGCCATCGGCATGATCTGAACCGTCGGTTCGCCGAGCGAGTTCATGGCTTCGATCAGCAGTGGCCGGTCGAGCGCGTGATTGATTGCCTGGCGGACCCGGACGTCACCGAGCGCGGGGTTCAACTGGCCGGCACGATCGAACAGCATGAGCCCTTGGAAGCCGCCGGTGTTGACCTCTTCGATCGTCCAGCCGGCCTCGGTCGCGATCGGTTCGACTTCGAGGTTCAGCTGGGCCACGTCGACCTCGCCGGCTTTCATCGCGTTGCCCGCGGCGATCGGGTCCATCCCGGTGCGCACGACGATCGAGTCGAAGTACTGGGCGTCGGGGTTCCAGTAGTCGGCGTTGCGTTCGTACACGTAGCTCGAGCCGATGACGGTTGCGTCCGTGTCGAGCACGTACGGCCCCGATCCGACCGGTGCCGTCGCCAGATCCGGGTCATCGAGCGCCTCTCCCGAGGCGATCAGGCCGGCCTCCTGCGAGATCGCCGTCAGCAGGCCAGGGTCGGGTGCCGCGAGCGTGATCACGACCGTCGTGGCGTCGGGTGCCTCGATGCCCGTGACGCCGGCGAGCTTCACGGCGGTCGACGCCGTGCCGTCCTTGAAGCGTTGCAGGTTGGCGACCGCGACCTCGGCGGTCAGTGCGCTGCCATCGCTGAACGTCACGTCGTCGCGCAGCGTCAGCGTCAGCTCGGTACGGGACTCGTCATACGTCCACTCTGTGGCCAGCCACGGGATGATCTCGCCGCCGGGCCCGACGCGCAGGAGCGTGTCGTACGTCAGCTCGTAGTAGGCGGACAGCGGACCCCACATGCTCGCCGCGGGATCGAGGCTCGGCGGCGGAGCGACCGCGGCCAGGATGATCGTGCCGCCGCGGAGTTCGTCGGCGGGCGCGGTGGTGGCCGGCGCGTCGGTGCCCTCCGGCACGGTGCTGGCTGGGGCGTCTTCCGGCGGCGAGGTCGGCTCCGTGCCCGGGTCCGCCTGGGTGGTCGGGCTCGCTGTTGCCACCGGTGACGGCGATGTGCTATCGGCAGCGTCTGGCTCGTCCTTCGAACTGCACGCCACCGCCGCGCTGGCCAAGGCCACCAACGCGACGACGCTTACGGATCGCTTCCAACGTTTCATGGGCTCTCCCCCTCTGGATGGCCGGTAGTAGCTGACGCGGACACTAACATGAATTTCATCCGAATGGATGAAATTTGTTCTTGGAGGGATCGTGACGCCGCAACTCGACGACTTGAACCGCCTCATCGACGGACTGATCAGCGAGGGGCAGCTGGTCGACGCTCAGTACGCGCTCGCGCGTGGCGGCGAGGTGGTGGCTGCTGCGGCATTCGGGGAGGCGACGCTGGAGAGCAGGTTCTGCATCTTCTCGTCGACCAAGCCGGTGTTCGCCTCGCTCGTGTGGCAGCTGCTCGACGAGGGCTGCGTGCGCCTCGACACGCGGGTCGCCGACCTATGGCCCGAGTTCGGCCAACGCGGCAAGGATGCGATCACGATCGAGCACCTGCTCGTGTTCACCGCCGGGATCCCGAATGCCGGCATCTCACGCGGCGACCTCGCAACCCGCGAGCGACGCCGGGACGTGATGGAGGCGTGGTCGCTCGAGTGGGAACCGGGCACCCGCTACGAGTACCACCCGTTCTCGGCGGGATGGGTGCTCAGCGAAGTGGTCGCCCGGCTCACCGGCACGGACCACGGGACTGCCCTGCGCGAGCGCGTGCTCGACCCGCTCGGGATCGACAGGCTCGACCTCGGAACCGCGGTCGACCAACGCGGCGACATCCGGCCGGTCCAGCTGATTCGCTCGGCACCGTTCGACCCGTTCGACGTGCTCGCCGGAGAGTCCCTCGAACCGCGCGCCGAGCGGGTCGCAGCCGGCGTGCCGTTCGACATCCTGGGATTTGCCAATGACCCGGTGGTGATCGCGGCCGGAGCTCCCGGTGCGGGCGCGATCGCCGACGCCGCATCCGTCGCCACGTTCTACCAAGCGCTGCTCCACAACCCCGGCGGTCTGTGGAGCGAGGCGATCCTGCGAGATGCCACCACCAACATCCGCAACTCGTTCCCGGACCCGCTGCGGCTCGGAGCGCCGGCCAACCGCACGATCGGTCTGATCGTGGCGACCGATGACAACCGGCGGATCTCTCGCCCCGACCTCGGGATCGACCTGGTGATGCATCCGTTCGCGCCCACGGTGTCGCCCGCCACGTTCGGGCACGGTGGCGGCGGCGGGCAGATCGCGTTGGCGGATCCGACGACGGGGACCTCGTTCTGTTTCCTGTCGAACGCAATCGACCTCGACACGTTCGGCGCGTTCAAGAACCAGCACGACATCATCGCCACCGCGCTCGCCACGGTCCGATGATCCTGCTCCTGGCCTCCGTACTCGTCGCGTGCTTCGCAGTCGGGACGTGGGCATGGAGGGCGCCGGGAATCGGGTTGGTCGGGTCGCTTGGCGGCTACGCGCCCGGGTGGCTGGTCGTGTTCGGGGCAACGATCGTTGCGGTCGCGCTTGCGCGCGACACCTCGGCCGGTGTCGTGGCAGCGCTTCTCGGAGGCTTCACGGTCGTGTCCGGCGTGTACTTCTCGGCCGACCAATGGCGAGTACTTCGTCGTCACGGGGTGACCACGACGCTGTGGGACTTCTTCGCTCTGCTGCCCCGGAAACGGCGCGGACCGGACGACACCGTGACGTACGGGCCGGTCGACGGGCGGTCACATCGGATGGCGATCTACCGTCCCCAGCCGGGCGAGTCACCGGCGCCGGTGGTGTTCTTCGTCCACGGCGGAGCGTGGGCGGACGGCAACGAGGCATCCGACACCGCGTTCTTGCGGCCCCTCGCCGATCGCGGCTTCCTGGTGTTCAGCGCCACGTACACGCTCGCCACCGAGGGCCTGCAGACCTGGGACATCGCCCCTCGGGAAGTCGCCGCGGCGATGACGGCCGCGTCTCAGCTCAGCGAGCAGTACGGCGGATCGCGTTCACGTTTCTACGTGGCGGGGAACTCGGCCGGTGGGCACCTGGCGACACTTGTCGCCAACCGAGTCAGTGCCGGCGACGACTTCGGTGGCGGGTACGGCACCCTGCCGACGATCAACGCGGTGGCGGTCAACATCGCCGCCGTCGATCCCGGGCTCGACAACCCTTACTGGAAGGTCCGCGACGTCGTCCGACGGATCCGCACGACGTTCGTCGGAGGCGAGCCCGACGAGTTCCCCGACCGGTACACCCAGTTGACGTCGGCCAACTTCCTCCACCCAGCCGCGCCACCCACCCTGCTGACCTACGGACCGAACGACTGGCTGGTGCCCAGCGAAGGCACGCTCGACTACGCCCGACGCGCTGAACAACTCGACGTCGGGGTGAGGATCGTGGCCATCCCGTGGACTGGACACCTCATCGGTCTCAGCGGCGCCGCTCGACGCGCGATCATCCAACTCACCGCCGAATGGTTCGACGACCACTCGACGTGACGCCACGCCCCGCGAAGGTCAGACGTCGTCAAACTCGTCCGGCGACCACTCGTCCCGCCACTCGATAACCGGCATCTCTCCGTCGAACCGGATCGGCAGCCACACGTAGTCCGCGATCGACGTGTCGGCAGCGGCGACGACCTCCAAGGCGGCCGGCTCGATGATCGGCTCGTGTACGACTTCGGGTCCGTGGTTGCCGTGCGGGTCGGCGAGGCGGGCGACGTGGTCGGACACGGCGCGCATGTGCGCGCCGGTCGCGAACGATTCACCTGCCGCGGCCGGGAGCCCAGGCAGCCACCGGTCGGCGAGCGCGACGTACAGGTCGCGTTTGGTGGGGTGCCGGAACACCGAGCTGATCTGAGAGTTGAACGACGTCGCGCTCGAATCGGTCGGGTGCGGATCGCCGAGCAGCGTCCAGGGGCCGTGGTAGGTGTCGGCGAGGGCGACCTCGGACGGGTTCGGGTGGTACCCGGTGGTTCCCGACGTGATCAAGTAGTGCCGCCCTCGGCGCGTAAAGTACGCGAGGGCCTCGCGGACGTACGGCGGGCAGCCCCGCGGAAAGTGCGTCGAGTAGTAGCCGGTGAGATCGGTGCCATCAGGGGTGAGGTCGGCGCAAATCAACTCGCTGTGGACGCGTTCGAAGTACATGTAGGTCTTGCCGTCGCGCGGGTCGACGACGAGGTCGAAGTCGCCGCCGCTCATGCCGAGCGGGTGCAGGCCGGTGCGAACGACTGTGTACGGCCCGAGCAGGTCGGGCGCTGTCAGGACCGTCGACGTCTGCGTGCCGTCCGGATGCATCACCTTGAGCCAGCACACAAACTGGCCGGTCTGTGGCGAGCGGATGATGTGCGGTCGGTCGACCATCTGGGCGGGGTGCAACGGAGACGCCGGTTCGTCCGGGGTCGGTTCGATGATCAGTCCGAGATCGTCCCAGTGGCACAGGTCGGTCGACCGGTAGCAGCGCACGCCCCAGTGCCAGATCCCGCTGCCGGGGGTAGTGCGTTCCTTGTTCTCGCCGTACCAGTAGAACGCGCCTTCGTGGGCGAGTACGGATCCGCCGTGGGCTTGGATGCGGTTGCCGCCGGTGTCGTGCCACGGTTCACCGGGCCGGATCGTGGGCCTCACGGCTCAGGCCGCGGGTCGCTGGCGCTCGCGGTGAGCTCGGCGACGAGGTCGCCGGGGAGAACCTGGCGGGTTGTCGGGCGCAGCCGATACAGCTCGGTGAAGCGATCGGCGTGTGCTGGCGAGCTCCGGCAGTAGAGGCGCAGGCCGCGCTCGACATCTGCTCGCTCGGCGGGCGGTCGGTCGAGGTGGTGATACCCAGCGGCCAGCCACTCGGTGCCGGACCACCGGTGGAGCAGCTGATCGAGCTTGGTGCCGGTGAGCTGGTCGACAGCGATGCCTGCTTCCAGCTGATGGTCGATGAATGCCTCGAAGTCGGGGTCGAACGCGTGCCGCGTATGTCCGATTCCCATCACGGTCGGGCCTTCGTCGACCACCGTGATCAGCCACTGCTGACCGGCGTCGGTTGCGGCGGGGATCGCCAGTGGCGTCTGCGGCGTCGCCATCGTCAGGTCGAGCTGATCCATGCGCGCTTCTTTCGCGCCCTCGGGTGGCGCCACGACGCGCACGTCGGCGCGGGCACCGAGCACATCGATCAGCCGGACCGCGGCGGTCGGATCGCTCGTCAGTTCGGCGACCGACATCACCACCTGTTCCGGAAGACCCGACAACGCTGCCGTAGCGACGTCCTCGCCGACCTGATCGATCGGGACCAAGAAGTCAGCAGTACTGAAGCATGCGGCGACGGGACCCGTGATCCGGTCGACGTGCGCGACCGGTGAGTGCTCATACCAAGCCGGTGCCGAGATGTCGCGGCCGTACGCGCGCACCCAGCCCTGTTCGGCGATGTCGACGAAGCCGGCCATCAACAGGGCCATCAATGGATACTCCGCAGGGGGATCCGCGAGGATCCTCGGGCAATTGTCCAAGCAGTACGCACCCTCGTACGCGAGGTTGACGACGGGCACGTTGGCCGCCACGACCGGAGTAGGGAACGCCTCGGCGGCCACCAGCAGTGCGGCGTAGCCGCCGGCGCTCCCGCCTCCGTACACGACGCTCGCGGGGTCGACGAAGCGGGCGCCACGCACGAGATGGGCCAGCACGTAGTCGGTGTTCGGCCCCCGACACAGCGGGTTCGCGTGCGGGAACACCGCGCCAGCTTGCGGCTCGACCGACGTGACGACGATCCGTCCGCGCCGGAGATGCCGCGGCACGTGAGCGCTGTCGAGTTGGTAGCCGCAGTTGAACCAAACCGGACGACGGCCACCCCCCTCCGCCAGCCCCGCCGGTAGGTAGATGAGTGCCGATGCCCGGTACGGATCACCGCGCAGATCCTCCGCCGTGAAGCGCAGCGTGACCACACCGACCGGCTCGCCGCCGACCTGCTCTTCGACGACCTCGACATCGACGATGCGACCCGCCGGGTCGTCGAAGGCCCCGTCGACGACGGCCGACCATCGCACGTGGTCCGGCGCCATCACGCCTCCGTGCCGGCAGTCCGATCGAGCAGCCACGCCGCCAGGTCGGCGTAGCTCTGTTGCGCGGCCGGCAACCAGGGCGAGTTCAGGTGCCCGTGCAACACGTCACGGGCGAGCCTCACATCGACGTCGACGCCAGCCTGCTTCAGCGCCAGCGCAAACTGTTCGCCCGACGACCGGAGGCCGTCGTACTCACAGTTGATGATCAGTGTGGGCGGCAAGCCAGCCAACGTGGCGATCCCCGGCATGGCGTACCCATCGGCATCCGCCGCCGGGGCACCGAGATAGTTCTCGACCACCGCCGAGTAGATCGGCTCGGCAAACGCGGCCGCGGGTGGCAGCTCCACGAGCTTGGCGGCCAGTTCGTCGGAGGGCGACGGCAGCGTCGGATGGACCGCCGGATAGGCGAGCGCCAGGCCGGCGAGCGCGACTCCCTCGTCCCGCAACCGCAAGCACGCACCGGCGGCCAAGTTCGCTCCGGCACTCGCACCGCCGATGACCACGCGATCGGCGCCGAGGTCACGCGAACCAGCCAACGCCCACTTGGCGGCGGCCACGACGTCGTCGTGCGGCACGGGATAGTGCACACCCTCGACGGCGAGCCGATACTCCACGCTCACCACCACAGCGCCTGCGCGCGTGCACACCTCGCGTGCCGTCGCATCGGCCTCAGGCATGTTCAGGTCGCCGCCGAGCCATGCCCCACCGTGGCACCACACGAGCAAGGGCCGGTCGACCCCACGATCGGACGGTCGGTACACGCGCACTGCGACTTCGCCGTGCGGCCCGTCGACCTGCACGTTGTTGACGTCAACGTCGAGCGTCGCGTAGTCGCCCGCTGCCGCCTCACCGGACAACCGCTGGAACGTCTCCGACCCGCCGGCCAGCGTGAGGACACCGGATTGCATCAACTCGCCGATGCGAGCGAAGTACCGATCCACACCAACCACCTGCGCTTCCTGGTTGCCCTCCACGTCCTGAACGTATCATCAATTTCATCCACTTGGATGAAATCTGTGGGAGACTGGCGAGATGAGAAGATGGAACACGGAGATCCACCTTCCGGCCGAGACGGAGCCCGACCAGTGACCGAGACCAGCGGCCGCCGCGGAGAATACGCGAAGTCGGAACAACGCCGTCGCGAGATCCTCGCTGCGGCCGTTGAAGTCTTCTCCGAGTCCGGCTTCCGCGACGGGGCGCTGCGCGACGTCGCAGAACGCGCCGGCATCACACACGCCGCGATCCGCTACCACTTCCCCACCAAGGTCGATCTGCTTCAGGCCGTGCTGCGCTGGCGCGACGACCGGGCGCTCTCCACCGGCGGCGACAACCACTCCGCCGGAGTCGACGTGCTCCACGCATGGCTCGTCGAGATCCGACGCAACAGTGAAGCGCCCGGTCTCGTGATGCTCGAGGCGACGCTCTCGGCCGAGGCAGCCACGCCGGAGCACCCTGCCTTCGAACACTTCTCGCGGCACGACCGGATCGCGTTCAAGCTGCTCCTCCGAGCCTTCGAACAGCTCGAGAAGGACGGCCAGCTCGCGCCGGGATGCACGCCGGACAGCACTGCCCGCATCGTCCTCGGAGCCACGATGGGCTTGCAGGCGTGGTGGATCCGCAACCGCACGTTCGACGTCGCCGAGGAGCTCCACCATCTCCTGCAGCGCCTCGTCACCGCCGAGATCCGCCCAGCCAACGATTCGTAACCCCAGCGCGAACGCGGTTCGGCCTGTTTGCAGGACCTCCGTGGTGCACTAGAAGAAGCTCCCTGAACTTCGGGTTGGTGACCCGAAGAGCCGATGGACGGTGATGTCGTACATCGTGCAACGCATTGGGCGCCTTGAAGGTCAGGTCGAACCCAGGCACCCGGCGGGGGTGTGGACGGATCGTCTCACCGTTCGGTGAGAGACCTCCGGTGTCGGGCGCGATCCCGGCAAGGACGGCGCGGAGGTCGTCGCCGCTCACCGGTCCGGACAGCCCGAGACGCTCGGCACCGACGCCCATCCACAGCCCATCGGCTTCGCCGCGGCCGGTGTAGTAGTCGTCGAGCGACTGGGCGACGCCGGAGAGCTGGTAGGCCTCCTGGCCGACGCGGAGCTTCGCGATGCTGAGCACCCGGCCATCGCACCGAAGCGACGTCCCACGGTTCGTCCCCGGGTTCGTCCCGGCGGCCGGGACGTGTGCACACCACGTGTGGTGATCGTCTGTGAACTCGAATCGGGCTAGTCCCTGCGGCACCGGTACGACGGTGCCGTGGCCACCGATGCCCGAGCGGTTGCTGATCGGGACGAATGGCCCTTCATAGCGGGCCGGGTCGGCGCGACGCTGAGGTCATGGCCACGATCGTGCCGATCGATTCCTCGGAGTCGACGTCAGAGCTGGGTCGCCCACGACGACGCCGGGATCGGGAGGAGCTGCTGATCGCCGCCGAGACCGTCCTGGCGGTGGGGGCGTTCGGGGGTGCGGTCGGTCTGATCCTTGGTGGCATCGATCTGGGTGACGCCGCCGACCATCTCCCGTTCGGCTCCCCGGTGCTCGGCGGTGTCGCGCTCGGACTGGTGTGCGGGGTGCTGCCCACGGTGGTCGCGGTCGGCGCATGGCGGCGGCGTTCGTGGGCGCCGCTCGGCCATGTGGTGGTCGGTGCGGCGCTGGTCGGCTGGGTCGTCGTGCAGGTCGCGTTCATCGGGCTGCAGTCGTGGCTGCAGGTCAGCTACGCCGTGTTCGGGCTAGCGATCACTGCGCTTGGCATCTCGTGCCTGCACAGCGGTCCGTCATCGGGCGTGAACAATCGTGCCGGAGGCGAAGTAGCACAGCGGCGTCGGCGGGTGCGCCTGTTGCAACGTTGGGTGCTGAACCCGCCGATGAAGGCCTCGACCTGGCTGGGTGTGGTGCCGGGCCACGTTCTGATCGAGACCACTGGTCGGGTCAGCGGGCGCCATCGTCGAAACGTCGTGGGGATGCACTTGGACGGCGATGTCGGCTGGGTCGTGGCCGAGCAGGGCCGTCATGCCGGCTACGTCCGCAACCTCGAAGCCGACCCGCGGGTGCGGGTGCGCGTCCGACGTCGTTGGCGGCAGGGGCGTGCGACGATCGTGGACGACGACGACCCGCAGGCCAGACTCGGCACTTTCGGGATGCGCCGGCACGCGGCAGCCGTACGCCGCTTCGGCACCGATCTGCTGACAGTTCGCGTCGACCTCCTCCGGGCACACGAAAGCCGCCGTCGGGCGGGCGGGATGATGTCCGTCGACGACCTCAGCGGTCATGCGCCGAATCGATCAGTCCGGGCGTCGAGAGGCCGGGACTGATCGGCCGCAGGGCTGCCGCCGGTGACGGCTGCGAGCGGCCGGCGCGTATCGGAGGCCGTCGAGTATCCGCTGGCCGTCAGCGTGGGCCGCTCTGGGCTCGGCGTACGGGCCTTGGAGAGTGAGCCACTCGATGGCGTCGTAGCTGTCGAGGATGCCGTACCAGCGGACGATGTGGCCGGCGTGGTCGGCGCCGAACTCGATGACGTCGCCGCCGGCGAGTCGGTTGGGGATGGTCCAGCCGCCGAGATTGGGGTTCGGTGTCCAGAGCATCCGCGTCCATCCGATCGGATCGTCGCTGGGCCAGAGCGTGCCGAGCCATCCTGCGGCAGCGGGCCCGAGTGGTGAGTCGATGAGCACGCCGGCTGGGGCGCGGTCGCCCAGACGTAGCCACCTCCACCCGAGGCTAGCTATCGACCCCCAGGCCGGCCTGCACGGCAGGGCGGCCTGTCCGAGGAGTGGTTAGACAAATGGTTAGACATCGGGCCCCGGAGAAGCCAGAGGGGCCCTTCCTGATCTCTCAGAAAGGGCCCCTGACCTGGACCTTCGTTGGTGGCGGGGGCAGGATTTGAACCTGCGACCTTCGGGTTATGAGCCCGTTCGCCCAGTAGAGATCGTTCCTGGTACTTAGCACCTTACCAGGTCAAACGTTCTGGATCTAGTGCCCCTTCGCGACCGCTCGTGCCCTCTCGTTACCGCTGTGTTGGTACATCGTTGGTACATCGCGGCCGGCACGCGAGTGCCGTGAGGAACGGCACCGACCTCACCGGCTCCCTCGACAGCCTGCCCGCGGCGGGGGCACCTGGGTTCGGCACGTTCATTCGATGATCTGGTCGACCAGGCCCCACGCCAAGGCGGTTTCAGCGTCGAGGTAGGAACCGCTGAACGCCAACGCAGTCGTTCGTTGGCGGCCGATCCGGCGCGTGAGGCTGACGGTGCCGCCGGCACCGGGTATCAACCCGATCCTGATCTCGGGCAAGCCGATCTGGGTTCCGGGCGCAGCGATCACCGTTCCCGCGAAAGCGGCCATCTCGATTCCGCCGCCGAGCGTGTAGCCATGGATGCTGACTTCGAGGCGGTCGGCGAGGCGATGAATCAGCCGGGCTGGCGATCGGGCGAGCCGGACGACGTGGGCGGTAGCCGGGTCGGACCGCGAGCCGAACTCGTCGAGGTCTCCACCGGTCGAGAACGAGGGGCCTGCACCGTTGAGAACGACGCGTCGAATGGAGTCGTCGACGACCGCGAGTGACAACGCCGCGGTGAGTTCATCGCGCAGTTGAGCGGTGACGGCGTTGCCGCGATGTGGCCGGTCGAGAGTGATGTGCAGCACGTCGTCGTTGCGTTCGACGCGCACGGTCGGTGTCTCGGGACCCACGGGACGAGCGTCGCGACCGGCTCGCCACGTCCCGAACTCGGGACCAGACTGGAGCGTTGAAAACACCGCCGACTCGGCCGCGAGACCGGACTCCACGTCTCGTTGTGGCTGGCTTCGCAACAATACGGCCAACGCCGCTGCGGCGCGCGGGGCGGCGGCGATACAGGCGAGGGCCCGTTCGAGGTCATTGCTGCCGAACGCGGCGTCCGCCGCGGCTGGGGCATCAGAATCCAACCCCGACGCTCGCCACAGCACGATCACGGGAAGCGCGCCTGGTGCCGGGAGTTCAGGGTCGGGGTCACCGCTGACGATCCAGACCGGGTTGTCAAGCAGGTCCTCGTCGACGTACGGGGATCGGATGCGATCGGCGTAAGCGCCGGGCGAGAGTTCGACGACTTCGATGACCCGATGCTACGTGCAGCGGTCCATGATGTCGGGGTGCCGCAATCCTCGATGCTCGACCGCGTTGTCGCGACCGAAGGCGAACCGCAGCGCGCGGCCAGCGCATGGTCGATGTCAGGCTGCCAGGCGATCAGCGACCCACGTTGCCGGGTGCCCACTCGGCTGGTGCACGGCGTGCACGCCCTGATCAGCGAACTTGACAGGCGCGGGGCTGGGCTGGGTGCCGACTTCGCCGGTGACGGCCTCGGGCTGCTGGCCGAGCGAGCCGCAGCACTGCTGCTGGGTCGGTCGGGCCGTGACAGCTGCAACGGGGTGTCCCGTCTGGTCGCCACCGCCGACGGCTGGCTGGCCGTGACGCTCGCGCGTAGCGAAGACCGCCGCCTCCTGCCGGCCTGGCTCGGTGTCGATCCGAACGACCGAGTCGTGACCACGAACGCGAACCCGTGGGCGGTTGTCGAGCGTGCCGTCGCCTGCCGCCCGAGCGCCGAGCTCATCGAGATGGCTGCGTTGCTCGGTCTCGCCTGCAGCGCGGTCGGAGAACAGGGTGACCTCCGGCCAGTTCACGTCGAAGCCTCCGAGGGAACGACGCCCCCATCGCTCAGCGGGTTACGGGTAGTGAACCTGGGTTCGCTGTGGGCCGGCCCGCTGTGTGCCGACGTGCTCCGCCGGCTCGGTGCCGATGTGGTGTGCGTCGAGAGCCTCGGCCGACCCGACGGTGCACGCGCGACGCCACGCTGGTTCGACGCGATCCATCAGGGACAGCGTTCGGTTGCGATCGACTTCGAGACCCGTCATGGCAGGCAGTCGCTGTGGAAACTGCTCGCCAGCGCCGACGTGGTCATCGAAGGATCGCGCCCGCGGGCGCTTGAGCATCTCGGAGTCGACGCGCTCACGCTTCTGGCGACCGAGCGAACCGCCGTCTGGGTGTCGATCACCGGCTACGGGCGCGACGCAGGTTCGGCGATGCGGGTCGGCATGGGTGACGATGCCGCTGCTGCGGGCGGTCTACTCGACACGGTGGACGGTAGCCCGATCTTCCTGCTCGACGCCGTCGCCGATCCGATCACCGGCCTGATCGCCGCAACCTCGGTCATCGACCAACTCGACGCCGGTCAGCGTGCCCTCCTCGACATAGCGCTGAGCCGTAGCGCAGCGCTATTCGCTCAACGCCCCGGCGACCCAGTTGTCGAGATGCTTGGTGAGGCGCGACCGGCTCGACCACGACAACCCGCGTCCCGACCGTTCACGCTCGGGGCCGAGACCACAGACGTGTTGACCAACTGGCTCGCCTGACACGGTGGAGCGCAGGTGAGAGGCTCCAGCGGCGACGACCCACTTGCCAACTCGTATGCGCCTGGTCGGCTCGCGCAGCGCGAGTGCTGAGGCGGCTAACGTGAACGGCCCGCGAGCCTTTCAGCCACGTTTCGGCCTCCGGTCCGACGGCGGCGTTGGTCATCTCGCACCGATGTCGAAGACGATCTTCCCGGCGGCGGTGCCGGCGAGCATCGCTTCGACCCCCGTTACCGCTGCGTCGAGAGGCAGGACCATTGCGATCTCCGGTTCGATGTGTGCCTGGGACACGAATCGAACCAGGTCGACGAGCTCCTGGCGACTGCCCATCGTCGAGCCCTCTACGCGCAGTTGCAGAAAGAACAGCCGTTGCAGGTCGGCGCCGGGGTTCTGCCCCGTCGTGGCGCCGCAGCAGATGATCGTCCCGCCGGGCCTGACGGAGCGCATCGAGTGCGCCCACGTGACCTCGCCCACGCTCTCGAACACGGCGTCGACCCGCTCGGACAACCGGGCACCCGGCTCGAACGCAGCGGGTGCACCGAGCCGTGCGGCGGCGGCCCGCTTGGCGTCGTCGCGCCCCGTGACCCACACCGTCATGCCGGCCGCCCGGCCGAGCTGGATCAGCGCGGTCGACACGCCACCGGTGGCGCCCTGCACCAGCATCGTCTGGCCCGGCTTGAGCCCCGACTTGGTGAACAGCATCCGGTAGGCGGTCAGCCACGCCGTGCCGAGCGTCGCCGCGTGCGTGACCGAACGGCTCGCTTGACCGGCCTCCCTGGTCGCGACACGAGAATCGAGCGGACAGCGATCTCGGCCGCGCCGGTCTCGTCGACCCATCCACGCCCGCATGAGCGAGTTCGTCGCAGGCGCCAGGTGACAGCACTCTGGCGACCGCAACGTCTGGCCGGGGCGTTGCGCTCTCCAAGAGCCGCCGGGCCTCGCCGAGGCGGGCCTCCCCGATCCATGCGATGCGATTGAATATCAACCGCCAGCTGCGAGGCCGAGTTCGGCGGCGCGAGCTTCGACCCGTTCGCGTTCGGCGCCGATGGTGGTGCTGTCGCCGTGGCCCGTGTGCACCACGGTCTCGGCCGGCAGCGTGAGGAGCTTGGTGACGATCGAGCGCAGGATCGTCGCCTCGTCGCTGTAGCTACGACCGGTCGCGCCGGGCCCACCGCAGAACAGCGTGTCGCCCGAGAACACCATGCCGGAACCGGCGTCGTGAAAGCAGCAGCACCCCGGCGAGTGGCCGGGCGTGTGCAAGATGCCGAGCTCGTGGCCGCCCACCGACAGTGTCGACCCGGGTTCGAGCGCGCGGTCGGGTTCGGCCCCAGGCCACACGACGTTCCACAGCATGCGGTCGTCGGGGTGGATGAAAATGGGTGCGTCGACCGCATCGCGCAGCGGTACGGCGGCGTTGATGTGGTCGTTGTGGCCGTGGGTGAGCACGATCGCCCGCATCTTCCGCCCGGCGACACCGTCGACGATCGGGCCGGCGTCGTGGGCGGCGTCGAACACGATCACCTCGCGGTCATCGCCGACCAGCCAGATGTTGTTGGTGACCTCCCACTCGCCGCCGTCGAGCGCGAACACGCCGTCGGTGGTGACCAACTCGACCGGCATCAGAACACCACCACGGAGCGCAGCACCTCGCCGCGCTCCATCTTGTGGAAGGCCTCCTCGACGCCATCGAGCGGGATCGTCTCCGACACGAACCGGTCGAGGTCGAGGCGGCCCTGGCGATAGAGGTCGATCAGCATCGGGAAGTCGCGCGACGGCAGGCAATCGCCGTACCACGACGACTTGAGCGCGCCGCCCCGCCCGAACACTTCGATGAAGGGCAACTCGAGCGTGGCGGTGGGGTTGGGCACGCCCACCAGCACCACCGTGCCGGCCAGGTCGCGGGCCTCGAACGCTTGGCGGTACACCTGGGGGAGGCCGATCGCTTCGATGCACACATCGGCGCCGTTGCCACCGGTGACCGACTTGACGAACTCGACCGGGTCGGTGGTCGACGCGTTGCAGGTGTGCGTGGCGCCGAACTCCTTCGCCCATTCGAGCTTGCGGTCGTCGAGGTCGATGGCGACGATGGTCGACGCGCCGGCAAGGTGGGCGCCGGCGATCGCGGCGTCGCCCACGCCGCCGCATCCGAACACGGCAACGGAGTCGCCGCGCGTGACGCCGCCGGTGTTGATCGCCGCGCCGATGCCCGCCATCACACCGCACCCCAGCAGTCCGGCGGCCGTGGGTGGAGCCTCGGGGTCGACCTTGGTGCACTGGCCAGAGTGGACGAGCGTCTTCTCGACGAACGCGCCGATGCCGAGGGCCGGCGAGAGTTCGGTGCCGTCTTCCAGCGTCATCTTCTGGGTGGCGTTGTGGGTGGCGAAGCAGTACCACGGCTTGCCTTTCAGGCACGCCCGGCAGTTGCCGCACACGGCGCGCCAGTTGAGGATGACATAGTCGCCCGGCGCGACGTTGGTGACGCCGTCGCCTACCGCTTCCACCACGCCGGCCGCCTCGTGACCGAGCAGGAACGGGAAGTCGTCGTTGATGCCGCCCTCGCGATAGTGCAGATCGGTGTGGCACACACCGCACGCTTGGACCTTCACCACCGCCTCGCCAGGGCCGGGGTCGGGAACGACGATCGTTTCGATGCTGACCGACGCGCCCTTCGCCAAGGCGACCACTCCACGTACAAGCTGCGACATGCCCGCACCGTAGCCAGGGCGCGCGTTGGACAGCCTAGAACGCCGATCGGCGCCGACCGAGGCAGGGTGCCGAGCACCCGCCCCGGCCGACGCCGGTACAACAGTGAGAGTGGCGCTCGATCGGCGCTGTCGGTCAGCTCTCGATGTAGGCGTCGTGGAACATGATCATCGACTGGCCCGTGCCGACGACACCCTTGACCCCAGGCGCCATCGCGTACAGCTCCTCGACAGCGCCATACGTCACGAGCGGGAGATCCTCGGCGTAGATCTCCGCGATGGTCGTCATCGCCTCACGTTGCTCGTCGATGTTCGATGCAGCGTTGAGAGCCACGATCGCAGCGTCCATCTCCGGGCTGTTGTAGCCGACCCGGTTGCCGGGACTGGTACTCAGGAAGTTGGCACTCACCGATGCGTCAGGCGTGCTGTCGGTGATCGTCAGGCCCCACATCGCCATGTCGAAGTCCTGCTCGACGATCACGGCGCCGGCGATGGCGTCGATGGTGCCAATCGTCATGTCGATGGTCATCCCAGCGGCCTCGAGCAGCGACTGCACGACGACGGGCTGATTGGGAACCAGGTTGCGGGCTAGCAAGCGGACGGTGCCGTCCCAGCCCTCTGCCTTGAGCTCCTCCACCAACGCCTTGGCCTCGTCGAGGTTCGCCGCAGGCCCTTCGACTCCGCCGTAGAGGGCCGACGACTCGGCGATCAGTCCCTTGCTGCCGAGCAGTGCTCCATCGAACGCCTGCGTGCTGATGATCTCGGGGTCGAGCGCCAGGGCGACTGCCCGCCGGAACCGCACATCGGCGGTGACCGGTGTGTGGTTCCCGATGCCGTTGTTGATCATGAGGATTTCACCGCTGCTCACCAAGTTGGAGATCTCGTCGTAGCCGAGCGCATGCACCTCCGTGTTGATGTTGGCAGTGCGGAACACCGCCACGTTCAGCTCGCCTAGCTCGAGTGACTCGAGTTTGGTGCGGTCGTCGGGAAGCGTGACGAAGTTGATCGTCTCGACGCAGACCGGGCCGCCCCAGTAGTCGTCACGGGCCTTCAGCACGAGGTACGGCGACTCGCCCGGCGCCCAGCGCTCGACGAGGTACGGCCCGGCACCAGCGCCGTTGGGCTCGTTGCTGATCACGCTGGTCTCCTGGTCGTCGACCTCCGAGCCGAGCGCCGGGTTCACGATCATTCCGGCGCCCGACCCGAGGATCGAGGGAACGCTGCCCAAAGGCTCGAACGTGCGCAGCACGAACGTCCGGTCGTCTGGGGCATCGGAATTCTCGAGGTCGATCAGGGCGATCTGCGACCGCGCCGAGTTGCGGCCGGGCTGGAGCATCCGGGTCATGTTGTCGAGCACGTGCTGGGCGAGCAGCGGATCGCCGTTCGCGTACGACACGCCCTCGCGGAGGGTGAAGGTCCACTCCGTCAGTTCGTCGTTCGACTCCCACGACTCTACGATGTGAGGCACCCACGCCCCACTCGCCGCGTCCCAGCGGGTCAGCGTGTCGTAGATCGCGATCAGGTCGCTGCCACCGGCGATCGACGCCGTCGATTGCAGCGGATCGAGGGCCGGCGCCGGTGAGTACACACCGAAGTTGATCTCCGAACCGGCGACGGTTGCTTCGCAGTCGTCGGCGGGCGCCGAACCCGCGACGGACGTCGCCGGCATCGTTTCGTCCGGTTCGGCGGCCGTGCCGGCAGTCGTATCGCCGGTCGTGGTCTCCGGCGCGTCCGGTGGCTCCGTAGCCGTGGTCTCGGTCGGTCCGCCGTCGGCCACCGTGGTGGCTGCACCAGCAGTGTCCGGGGCAGCGTCGTCATCGTCGTCACCACCACAGGCCGCGCCTAACATGGCGAGTGCGACCAATGCACCTGCGAGGCGAAGGCCCCGGCCGTGGCGCGTGCGCGAACAGGTCGTCATGTGTTGTCCCCCTCGGTTCCCCCAGTTGCGTCCGAGCCGTTCGCCCGAACTCAGGTAGGGCGACGTACCCCACCTGCCGGTCACCGTAAATGATCCCGGCAGGCGCTGCTCGAAGACGCGGTTGGACGCGTCCGCAGTGCCGCACCGCCGTCCCTAGCCTCGCTCGAATGACCCGCCGCGCGAACACCATCCAGCGGTGCGACACGCCCGCATCACGTCGCCGAGGCGCCCGCCCATGATCCCGTGGCGCGATCGCGTGGTGATGATCTCCGGAGCCAGCCGAGGGATCGGGCTGGCGATCGCCCGTCGCCTGGCCCACGACGGCGCCACGTTGAGCCTGGGCGGCCGCAACCTCGGGTCACTGACTCGGGGTACATCGGATCTGGCAGAGGAACGTACGACGCGCTGGTTCTACGACGCGCTTGAGCCGGCCACGGCCGGCGCCTGGGTCGACTCGACCGTCACCCGGTTCGGCCGCGTCGACGGGCTCGTCAACTGTGCCGGAATCTTGGAGAAGTTCACCCTTGAGGAGGGGGACACAGCGACACTCGACCGCCTGTTCGCCGTCAACGTGAAGGGCCCACTCGAACTCACCCGCCGGACGCTGCCGCACCTGCGCGCGAGCGGCTGCGGTCGGATCGTCAACGTGTCGAGCCTGTCGGGGGTCCGGGTGGCCAGCGATCAGGTCGGCTACGCGATCTCCAAGTTCGGCCTCACCGCCCTCTCCCATGCGACCCGTCGGGCGGCCTGGGACGACGGGGTACGGGTGACCAATTTGTCCCCCGGCTTCGTCGACACCGACATGCCGCGCGACATCCACGCCGACGTCGACTGGTCGACGGCGACGCAGCCGGCCGACCTCGCCGCGATCGTCAGCATGGTGATGAGCTTGCCGAACTCGGCGTCGGTGTCACAGCTGAACGTCGCGTGCCGGTACGACCCGGGCACCTGAGTCGGGGCGGCGGTGACCGTCCAACCCGCGCCGCACGTCGGGCACCTACGCTCGGCCGGATCGAGAGGAGTGCAGGGACGACCGTCGACCTCGTGGTCCGAGCCGGCCGCGTCGTCGACGGCACCGGCGCACCAGAACGGACCGCCGACGTCGCCATCCACGACGGTGTGATCGTCGAGGTCGGCCGGGTCGGGGCGCGCGGGGTTCGTGAGATCGACGCCGATGGAGCGCTCGTCGTCCCGGGATTCGTCGACGTCCACACGCATTACGACGGGCAAGCGACCTGGGACGACCGGTTGCTTCCCTCGTCGGCCCATGGCGTGACAACCGTGGTCGCGGGGAACTGCGGGATCGGCTTTGCACCCGCCCGCCCGGAGCATCGCGAACTCTTGATCGAGCTGATGCAGGGGGTCGAGGATCTGCCCGGCGCAGTGCTGCACGAGGGCCTTACCTGGAACTGGGAGTCGTTCCCGAGCTACCTCGACGAGCTCGACCGACGGCGCTACGACATCGACCTGGCGACCCAGGTGTGCCACTCACTGCTGCGGGTGTTTGTCATGGGGTGAGCGCGGCATCCGGCGGGAGCCGGCAACTCCGGACGACGTGGCCGCGATGGGCGCCCTGGCCGCTGCAGGCATACGCGCCGGCGCGCTCGGCTTCTCCACGTGGCGCACCACGAGCCATCGGTCGAGCAGCGGCGAACACATCCCGACCCTGACGGCCGGACGAGACGAACTGGTCGGGATTGCGAGCGCGATCGGGGCGACCGGTAGGGGGGTGCTGCAGGTGACGGCCGATGCGTCGGCCGGCGCCGACGAGCACGAGATCCTGCTGGCGAAGATGCGCGCCTCCGGACTGCCGCTGTCGGTGACGCTGCTTCAGTACCGCGGCACCGACTACCGCGACAAGCTCGCCTTGCTGGAGCGGGCCAACGCCGAGGGCCTGGCCATGAGAGCCCAGATCGCCACCCGTGCGGTCGGCGTGATGCTCGGGCTCCAGACCAGCATGAACCCGCTGCTCGCCACCCCGACCTACCTGGAGGTTGCCGACCTCCCTCTGGCCGAGCAAGTGCGTCGACTGTCGACGGTCGATGCCCGCGCCCGCTTGTTCGGCGACCTCACCACCACTCCCCCGCGGTGGTCACTCGACCGGGTGTTCGATCTCGGAGAGATTCCCGACTACGAGCCGGAGCCCGCGGCGAGTGTTGCCGAGCGCGCCCGGGCGGCCGGTGTCGCGGCCGAGGAAATGCTCATCGACCTCCTCCTCCAGGACGGCGGCACCAAGCTGCTCTACGTAGCGGCGGTCAACTACTGCGACGGCGACTTCGCAGCGATCTCCGAGATGCTCGCGCATCCCCACACCATCCCTGGGCTGAGCGACGGGGGTGCCCACGTCGGCATCATCTCCGACGCCAGCTTCCCCACCACGCTGTTGAGCCATTGGGGACGCGATCGCACGCGTGGCCGGACGTTCGATGTGGCGTTCCTCGTCGGGCAGCAGTGTCGCGCCACTGCCGAAGCGGTCGGCCTCCGCGATCGGGGTGTGCTCCTACCCGGATACAAGGCAGACCTGAACGTGATCGACTTCGAACGGCTCGGCGTGTCGGCGCCTCGCATGGTCTGCGACCTCCCTGCCGGCGGCCAGCGGCTGCTCCAAGACGCCCACGGCTATCTGCACACTGTGGTCAGTGGTGTCGAGACGTACGCGAACGGCGCGTCGACCGGTGAGCTACCCGGGAGGCTCGTGCGCTGGAATCGCGCGAATCCGCGCTAGGTGCCGGCGAGAACGTCGGCGGATGGACACCGTCGGGATCGGTCTCGGGCTGCCCTCGTAGCCTGTCGAGGATGCACCTGTCGACCCTCGTGGACATGGTCGGCTCGGGCCTGGCCGACCGCGTCCTTCTCGGCAGCCGGGATGAGCCGGTAACCGGCGCCGATCTGGCCGAGCGGGCGGGCCGAGGAGCCGCCGGGCTGGCGGACCGTTCGGCGCTCGTGTACGTGGGCGAGAACCATCCGCTGCTTCCGGTAGCGCTCCTGGCTGCGGCCTGGCGAGGGATCCCGTTCGTACCTGTCAACTACCGCCTCAAGGACGCGCAACTCAACGCGCTCGTCGATCGTCAGCCGGGTGCGCTGGTGCTCACCGATCCGGCGAGCGCCAGGCGGATCACTGGTGGACACGACGTGATCGTGCTTGATGATTGGCTCAAGGCGTTGCCCGTCGACACCGACGTCGTCGCCGCCGACGATGACAATGCCGTCGCCGTGGTGCTCTACACGTCCGGTACAACGGCCGCCCCGAAGTCGGCGCTCCTGCGGCACCGGCACCTGATGGCTTACCTGCTCAACACTATCGAGTTCGGCAGCGCCGGATCCGACGAGGCCGTTCTGGTGGCGGTACCCCCGTATCACGTCGCGGGAATGGCCAACATGCTCTCGAACCTGTTCGCCGGCCGACGGATGGTGTACCTCCCGACCTTCGAAGCCGGGCTTTGGCTCGAGACCGTCCGCGACGAGCAGGTCACCCAGGCGATGGTGGTGCCCACGATGCTCGCCCGGATCGTGGACGCGACGGGCGAGGGGCCCGCCCACGTGCCGACCTTGCGGTCGCTCTCGTACGGCGGCGCCAAGGTCGCCGAACGTGTCATTCGCGAGGCGCTCGTGCGATTCCCGGGCGTCGGGTTTGTCAACGCATACGGACTGACCGAGACGGCGTCGACGATCGCAGTGCTCGGGCCCGACGACCACCGGGCGGCGCTTGCCGGGGACCCTGCGGCGGTCGCACGGCTCGGATCGGCCGGAAAGGTCCTCCCGAGCATCGAGATCGAGATCCGCGACGAGGCGGGAAGCGCGCTGCCGGCAGGTCAGACCGGTCTGATCTTCCTTCGTGGCGACCAGATCGCCGGTGAGTACGCGAGCGGGTCGCTGCTCGACGAGCACGGCTGGTTCTGCACCCGCGATCGGGGTTGGCTCGACCATGCGGGCTACCTGTTCATCGAAGGCCGTGCCGACGACACGATCATCCGGGGCGGTGAGAACATCGCCCCGGCGGAGATCGAGGAAGTGTTGCTGTCGCACCCTGCGATCGTCGAGGCGTGCGTCGTCGGCATCCCCGACGACGAGTGGGGCCAACGCCTCGCCGCTGCGGTCGTGGTCGCCCCACTCGGCGTCGTCGGTACCGACGAGTTGCGCGAGCTGGTCCGCGACCGGCTGCGCAGCTCCAAAACCCCCGAGACGATCGTGTTCCGCGACCACCTGCCGCACACCGAGACCGGGAAGCTGCTGCGGCGAGTCGTCCAGGAAGACCTCGCTCGGTCAGCCGAACAGCAAGGAGCATGATGTCACTCACATTGAAGCCAGGAACCCGCCTGTTCAGCTCGGTCGACTCGACCGAGCTGATCACCGTCAAGGCCCCGACCGATCCGGTCGAGCTGACGATCGGTGGTGTGCCGGCGCTGCTGAGCGCCGACGAGCGAACGATCGGCGCGCCGGCTACGGGTCATGACGGCGGTGCGACTCTTGGCAAGCGTTTCGTCGATGCAGCCGAATCGATCGAGCTGCTCGTCACGAAGCCGGGCGCGTCGGTGCCGGCGCTGGCAGGCGAGTTGCTCGTGATCAAGGCCGCCAAGGCGCTGCCCGCCTCCGACTGATCCGGGCGCTCCCGACACGACCGAGCGCTCCGAGGTGTGTCCATGCGCGGCCCGGGGAGTTGCGACGTACGGTGATCGGGCAGTGACCACGCGCGGAGCATCGAGTGCCCTGGCGATCCCCGCATATCGCCGAGTGTTCGCAAGTGCACTGGTCGTCATCTTCGGGGTGATGGCGCAAGCGATCGCGCGGGCGTGGTTGGCTCGGGACCTGACCGGGAGCAACACCGGGCTGGGCGGTGTGATGCTGGCGTTCGGTGCGGCGATGCTGATCGCGACACCCTTCGGTGGGGTCGCCGCCGACCGCTATGCCAAGCGTCGCGTGATGGCGGCGGCGATCACGACGTTGGTCGTCTCGTCAGGGCTGATCGGGCTTGCCGTCACGCTTGACAGTGTGAAGTATTGGATGCTTCTGACCGCCGGTGCCATCCAAGCGACCGCATTTGCGTTCTACCTGCCGGCACGCGTTGCATTCATTGCCGAGATCGTGCCGGTCGCACTGCTTCCGAATGCGATCGTGACCGCCCAGATGGCCCAGGAGGTGGGTCGGGTGATCGCGCCAGCCCTCGCCGGGGCGCTCTTGGGGGTCGCGTGGTTCGGTGTTGGTGGCGTGTTCCTCGCTGCGGCTGCCACCTGCACCGGCGCACTGATGCTCCTCGTCGGGCTGCCCCGTGGCGAGCCCTCCGGACAGTCAGGGCGGTCGGCCCTCGCCGAAGCGTTCGATGCGTTCGAGTACACCCGCCGCACAGAGGGGCTCGGGGTGATCGCCCTCTTGATGGTGAGCGTCGTGATGGTCGGCTTCCCCTATCTGACCTTTCTCCCGACGCTCGCGAACGACCGCTACGAGGTCGGTGCGGTCGGATTCGGTGTCATGTCGGCCACATCGGGAGCGGGAGCCCTGGCCGCCGGCGCCCTCGTCGCCTCCAACGACAACCAGCGACCGTGGTTGACGATCTCGGTCGCAGCGACGGTGCTCGGTGTGTCGCTCGCAGGGCTCGGCCTGGCGCCGAGCTTGCCGATCGCGCTCGTCGCACTGGTGGCCGTCGGGGGGAGCGGGCTCGTGTTCCAGACCGGGTGCCAGACGCTCATGCTGCAACTGTCGGCAGTCGAGTTCCACGGGCGCGTGCAGAGCTTCCTGATCGTCGGGTTCAGCGGGTTCGGCCTGGCCGCCCTTCCGCTCGGCCTCGTGGCCGATGCCACCTCGGTCGGAGCGACGCTCGTCGGAATGGGCGTCGTGGTGCTCGCCATGGCCACCCTGTTCGCGTGGGCGCGTTGGCGGTTGCGTCAAGAACGGGCCGCAGTGGCAGGCAAGTCGATCCCCCCGACGAGCTATCTGCCGGAAGTGCCGGCCGAACGCGGTTTCCCGACCTGACTCGGGGCGCTACGGCGAGTCCGCGACTTCGATCGCCACGGCGACCGCCTGCCCCACGCCGATGCACGCGGTGGCGATGCCGGTGCCGCCGCCGCGCCGCCGCAATGCCGCGGCGACATCGAGCACGACGCGCACCATCGAGGCCCCGAGCGGGTGCCCGATGGCAATCGCTCCGCCATTGCAGTTGACCGCGTCGGGGTCGATCTCAGGCAGCTCGCGGAGGCAGCTCAACACCATCGCCGCGAAGGCTTCGTTGATCTCGATGACATCCCACTCGTCGACTCGCCGGCCGAGCTGGGCCGACAGCTTGCGGACGGCCGCAACGGGCGCCGTCGCGAACCGTTCGGGCGCGCTGCCGACCGTCACCGACGCGACCACTCGAGCCAGGGGCGCGACGCCGAGCGCAGCGACGATGTCGTCGCCGACCACCATTGCCGCCGCCGCACCGTCGTTGATCGGGGCCGAGTTACCGGCCGTCACGGCCCCGTCGGGCGAGAACGCCGAAGGAAGGCGTGCGAGCGCGGCGGCCGACGTGCCTGGACGCACCGACTCGTCGCCGTCGACTCCGTCGACGGGCATCACTAATTCGCGGGTCCCCGTCTCGCGTGCCCGTGCAGCGAGCGTGTGGCTGCGCAACGCCCACTCGTCCTGCTCGCTCCGGGAGATCCCGTGTTCGGCGGCGATCAGTTCGGCCGCGCGCCCGAGTGCAACCGTCCAGGCGTCAGGGAACTTCGGGTTGGGTAGGCGCCAGCCGACCGTCGTGGAGTGCACGCTGAGCTCACGGGGGAATGCGCTGTCAGGAGCCGGGATGATGAAGGGCGCCCGGCTCATGCTCTCGACGCCGCCGGCCAACACGATCGACGCATCGCCGGAGCGCACCATCCGCGCCGCCTGGACGATCGCCTCGGCTCCCGAGCCGCACAGTCGGTTCACGGTCACGCCCGGCACCGTCGCCGGGACACCTGCCAGCAACAGCGCCATCCGAGCGACGTTGCGGTTGTCCTCCCCTGCGCCGTTGACGTTCCCGAACACGACGTCGTCGATGCCGCGTTCGGCGATCTGCGGGTGACGCGCGAGCAACTCGGCGATCGGCAGTGCGGCGAGATCGTCGGCGCGGATGTGCGCCAAGCCGCCCCGCGCGCGGCCGAACGGCGTCCTCACCCCGTCGACGATCCACGCGTTCATCCGGGCTCGGCCCGCTCGCGCAGGGTGCTGTCGAGCCACGTGGTGATCTCCGTCAGCGACGAACCCGGCGTAAACACCCGAGCCACCCCGAGCTCCTGCAGCCGCTCAATATCGCGATCGGGGATGATGCCTCCGGCGAACACCAGCATGTGCCCGCCGCCCGCCCGCTCGAGCTCGTCGATCACAGCGGGGAGCAGCGTCATGTGGCCGCCCGAGAGGACCGACAGGCCGACGGCGTCGACATCCTCGTCGATCGCGACGGAGGCTATCTGTCGCGGTGTCTGGAAGAGGCCGGTGTACACGACCTCCATGCCGGCGTCGCGCAGGGTACGGGCGATCACTCGCGCACCTCTGTCGTGCCCGTCGAGGCCCGGCTTGCCCACCAGTACGCGCCACGGCAGGCGATCGGTTGACAGCGACGCGATCACGGCACCCACGACCCGTACACGTCGCGCAACGCGTCCGTCACCTCGCCCACCGTGGCACCCACCAGCAAGGCCTCGCGGACGTCGCCGACCACGTTTTGGCCACCGGCTGCGGCCTGTCGGACCGCGTCGACCCGGGTAGCGAGCGCGGCGTGGTCGCGACGTTCGAGCCGCTCCTGCAGGGCGGCCACCTGTGCGTTCACCGCGTGCTCGTCGACTTCGAAAACGTCGAACGAGGGCAACCCCGACTGGTGCACGTTCACCCCGACGACCGGCTTGGTGCCGTCTTCGATGGCGCGCGCCGTCCGGTACGACGAGTCCTCGATCTGAGCCTTCATCCACCCGCTCCGGATGCACTCCAACGCTCCGCCGCGGGTGTCCACCTCTTGCATGCAGGCAACGATCTCCTCCTCGATCTCGTCGGTCAAACGCTCGATCGCGTAACTGCCGGCGAGAGGATCGACGGTGCCGGCCAAGCCTGTCTCGAGGGCGATGATCTGTTGAGTCCGCAGCGCCAAGGTCGCCGCATCGATCGTCGGCACCCCAAGCGCCTCGTCGTACGCGCACACGTGCAACGTCTGGATGCCCCCGAGCACGGCGGCCGCAGCCTCGAGCGACGCTCGCACCACGTTGTTGAGCGGCTGTTGGGCGGTCAACGAGGAACCAGCGGTGAAGGCGAAGATCCGGAGCTGGGTCGCCGGGCCGTCCTCGACGCCGTAGCGCTCGCGCATGAGCCGCGCCCACGCCCGCCGCGCCGCTCGGAACTTGGCGACCTCCGGCAACAGGTCGATGTTCGACGACAAGAAGGTGTACAGGCGCGACGTCGCACTGCGCACGTCGACGTCGCGCCGCCGGAGCTCGTCGAGGTACGCGATCGCGTTGGCGAACGTGAAGCCGACCTCCATCGCGGCGTCGGCTCCCGCTTCGCGGATGTGGTAGCCGCTGATCGCCAGCGGCACCCAGTTCGGTCGCGTCTTCGCCGCTTGCTCGATGACATCGACCGACAGCTTGAGGGCCACGTCGACCGGGAAGATCTGGGTGCCCCGGGCGATGTACTCCTTGAGCGAGTCGTTCTGGATGAACAGGCCGAAGGAGTTGGCGTCGCGGCCATCGCGTTGCGCCATCGCATCGAGGGCGGCACTCCAGAAGTAGGCCATCGAGTTGGCTGTCGTGCGCACCTGGAGCCGTTCGAGCGGCAGGCCGGAGAACAACGTCTCGACGTCGTGGAGGTCGTCGATCGCGACTCCGACGCGACCCACCTCGCCGAGCGCGCGCTCGTGGTGCGAGTCGATGCCGAGCTGGGTTGGGAGGTCGAGGGCCACCGACAGGCCGGTCAGGCCGGCGTCGATCAGTTCGCGGAATCGCTGGTTCGTCGCCTCGGGTGTGGCGAATCCGCCGTACTGCCCCATCACCCACGGCGCCGGCGTGGCACTGATGCCCCGCGTGTACGGGAACTCGCCGGGCTGCTCGCCGCCGGGCACCGAGTACACCGGTTCGAGTTGCCTCACAGCGTTCCGCTCTCGGCCATCTCGCGCAGCTTGAGCTTGGAGATCTTGCCTGTCGCACCGAGGGGCATCTCGTCGATCACGAAGATGTCCTTCGGCTTCTTGTACGACGCCAGCTGGTCGCGGCAGTGGCTGGCGACGACGTCGACGGCGAGCGGGGTCGCAGTCGTCACGACGGCGATCACGCGTTGGCCCCAGTCCGGGTCGGCCACACCGACGACGGCGACCTCGCGCACTCCGTCGATCTGGGCGATCACATCTTCGACCTCGGTCGGGTAGATGTTGTACCCGCCCGAGATGATCATGTCGCCCTTGCGATCGACCAGGTAGAGCTTGCCGGCACGCAGGTAGCCCAGGTCGCCCGTGTGCAACCACCCGTCGACGACCGACTTCATCGCTCCAGAACGGTCGCGGCCCCAGTAGCCGGCCATGGTGTGGTCACCTCGGGTGATCACCTCGCCCACCTCGCCCTCCGGCACCGGGGTGTTGGCGTCGTCGACGATCGCGACCTCGACCCCGAGACACGGCCGGCCGGCCGACTTCAGGAGGTGCTCGCCTCCGGCAGCGAGCCCATTCGCATGATCGCTCGGGTGCAGCACGGTGACGGGCGGGATCGCCTCGACGAGGCCATACATCTGGACGAGCTCAGGCGTGATCCGGCCGTGCGCCTGCCGGATCGTGTCGGGGGGCATCGGCGAGCCCGCGTACACGAGCCGGCGCAAGGTCGGGAGGCCACCGTCGGGCAGCGATTCGTCGTGCAGGAGGCGAGCGATCATGGTCGGCACGAGCACCGAACCGGTCACCCCCCGGGCCGTGACGGCTTCGACGAATCCAGCCGGGTCCCATTCGGGGAGGATCACCTGACGAAGGCCGAGCACCACATGCGGCAGCACGAACAGGCCGCTGGCATGGGTCATCGGGCCGGCGTGGCACCATGCGTCGTCCGGCTCACCGTGCCCGCCCAAGATGTCGAACACGACGTTGTGCAGGCTGGCGATCCGGTTGCGGTGCGAACGCAATGCCCCTTTGGGCGCACCGGTGGTGCCGGAGGAGTAGTTCAGCGACACGAGGTCGTCCGGCCCGACATCCGGCAGCGGTCGGGCGGGGTCGCCGGATTCGAGCAACGTCTCGAGCGACCGCTCCTCCGTGGTTGCCCCGACCACCACCGTCTCGCGTCCGTTGGCGACGACGTCGATCTGGTCGGCGAAGCGTGCGTCGTAGATCATCGCCCGGGCACCACAGTCGTCGGCGATGCGCGACCAGTCCTGCGGACGGTGCCGGTAGTTGAGGGCCACCCGCACCATCCCGGCCGCCGCCAACCCCAAGTCGGTGATCACGAAGTCGATCGAGTTCGTCTGAAGATCGAGCACTCGGTCGCCGCGTTCGAGGCCGAGCTCGCCGATGCCGGCAGCGAGGCGCCGCACGCGATCTGCGAGTTCCGCGAACGTGAGCTGCTGCCCCCGATACTCCAGCGCGATCCGGTCTCCGTGACGATCGCCCGCTCGGACGACCAGCTCCCCGACGTTCATCAGCGACCGGTCGCCCGGCAACCTGACGTGCGGGCGCTGGACGAGTGCGGAGCTGGCCGTGTCGAGTCGTGCACTGCGTCAGTCTCGTTGCCGTCAGGGGGCTGCTTCACTTGGACGGGATCGATGGTGAGGCGCCGGCGCACCCCGACGGCGTCCAAGTGAAGCAACGCTGCTCGCGAAGGCGCGTCGTTACGGTGGCCGTCGGGCGGTGCGTCGCACTGCGCGATCGCAGCCTTGCGACGATGCCGACCCCTGGCACACACGGGAGCGCACATGCACGACACGGCCGATCGATACCGGGGCTTCGAGTACCTGGAGGTGACACGGCAGCCTGATCGGGTCGTGCTGGTCACGATGAACCGACCGGACAAGCTCAACGCCGCCGATGACCACGCGAAGGACGAGCTCGTCAGGATCTGGGGCATCATCGATGACGATCCGGACGTCAACGTTGCCGTGTTGACCGGCGCCGGGAGGGCGTTCTGTGCAGGCGGCGACGTTTCGCCCCACGACGGCGACCCGGTCGAACGGGCACACCGGATGCACGAACGCAACGTCGCCGCCGTGTGGGCGCTCGTCAACATGCGCAAGCCGCTGATCTCCGCAGTCAACGGGGTGGCAGTCGGCGCAGGGGTTCGCCTCGCCTTGCTGGCGGACATCTCGGTGATGGCCGAGGACGCTCGGTTGATCGACGGGCACACCAAGATCGGGATCGCCGCCGGTGACCACTCGGTGATGATCTGGCCCCTGCTGTGCGGCATGGCCCAGGCGAAGAACCTCCTGATGCGGAACTCGACGATCACCGGGCGCGATGCGCTGCGGCTCGGCCTGGTGAGCGAGTGCGTGCCGACCGCCGAGGTCCTGCCGACGGCGCTGGCGATTGCCGGCGAGTTGGCGCGCGGGCCGCAGTGGGCGGTGCGCTCCACCAAGCGGGCACTCAACCACTGGCTCCGGGCGGCTGCCCCCGCGTACGAACATTCCGCTGCGCTCGAGGCCCTCAACACGCTGCACGGCGATTCCGCGGCCGGACGACGAGCGGTGCTGGCGCGGGAGACGCCGACGTTCCCGAGCTCCAACCTCGGCATTGCGGGCACGGCGTGACGACACGATCGGAACTGCACGGGGCCACCACCGTCGGGCACGTCATCTCTGCGGCATTAACAAGGCACCCGGATCGGACGGCGATCGTCGACTCGACCGGTGCGCTCAGCTACGCGCGCCTTGCGGCAGAGATCGCCACTGCAGCGCAGGCTCTCCTCTCGGCCGGCGTTCGCCGCGGCGATGCCGTGGCGCAGCTCGCCGGCAACTCAGCGCGGGCCTGGGCCGTGCAGGCCGCCGCGTACGTGGTCGGCGCCCGTTTCGTCGGGGTCCACGAACGAGCAGCGACGCCCGACCAGGCGTTCACCGTGGCGGACTCCGAAGCGGTCGTCCTGGTGGTGGCCGACGACGTGCCCGCGACGACGGTCGGCGAGCTGACCCGGTCCGCTCAGTTGCGCGCCCTGCTCACCGAAGTCGACGTGTTCGACGCCGTCCGCACCGACGTGTCGCTCGGGGGGCTGCTCGACGCGTTTCCTGACGACGTCGCCCGCCTGGCGTACACCGGAGGCACGACCGGAGTGCCCAAGGGTGTGTTGCTGTCGCATCGTGCGCTGGTGGCGAACACCATGATGACGATGGCACAGTACCCATGGCCCCGCGACATCCGGTTCGTGACGGGCGCCCCCATCACCCATGGCGCCGGCTCGTACATCGTTCCCGTGCTCGCCGCGGGCGGCACCGTGGTGTTGCTTCCGCGCTTCACTCCGGACGGATTCGTCGAAGCCGTCCAATCGCACCACTGCACAGCTGCACACGTCGTCCCGACGATGATCTACGACCTGCTCGACCGCCTCGACGGGGATGCTCGCCCGCTGGCGACGCTCGAGATGATCCGCTACGGCGCCTCGCCGATCTCGCTCAGCCGGCTCGAGGAAGCGATCTCCGTCCTCGGCGGCCACCGGCTCGTGCAGGGCTACGGTCAAACGGAAGCCCCGAACACGATCTCGGTCCTCGCTCCCGACGAGCACGTGATCGGCTCGCCGCAACTCGGGTCGGTCGGCGTGCCGTTCGTGGGGAACGAAGTGGCCGTGCTCGACGAGGTGTGTCAGCCGGTCCCGTCCGGCGGCGCCGGCGAGATCTGCGTCCGCAGCCCGCTCGTAATGGACGGGTACTGGCATCGCGATGCCGAGACGCAAGAAGCCTTCGCCGGCGACTGGCTCCACACGGGAGACCTCGGTCGCGTCGACGAGCGCGGCTTCCTCCACATTGTCGGCCGGAAGAAGGATCTGATCATCACCGGCGGCTTCAACGTCTACCCGAAGGAGATCGAGAACGTGCTCGCTCGCCACCCCGCCGTGGCCCAAGCGGCGGTCGTCGGGATCTCGGACCCACGGTGGGGCGAGGCGGTAACCGCGGCGGTCGTCACGCGTCCGGGGCACGCGGTCACCGAGTCCGAGCTGATCGAGCTCGTCAAGACGTCGAAAGGTTCGGTGGCTGCCCCGAAACGGGTCGTCTTCCTCGACGAGCTGCCGCGAACCCCGGTCGGCAAGCCCGACAAGCGCACACTCGCCCGCGAACTCACCGATGGGAGCACCTCGTGAACGAACCGTCCACTCAACCGTTCCTCGACCTCGTGCGCTGCCAGCGGGGTTGCCGCGAGTACATCGCCGAGCCGGTGCCACTCGACGACGTCCTCACCATCCTCGACGCCGCGGTGCGTGCTCCCAGCGCACACAACTCGCAGCCGTGGGAGTTCGTCGTCGTGACCGACCCAGACGTGCGTGGTGCGATCAGCTCACTCGCCCGGGCGTCGTGGGAAGCCGGGCGGGCCGTCACCGCAGCCAAGCTCGAGCACGGACTGCTCGGCGCGGTGGACTCGTACATCGGCGACAACGATTACGGCGGTGCACCAGTGCTGGTGGTGCTCGGCGTCGACACGAACAAGGTCAACCCGGTAGTGGCGGGCTCGTCGATCTACCCTGCGGCTCAGAACCTGATGCTCGCCGCCTTGTCGCTCGGATACGCCACGAACCTCACGAACTTCACCCTGCGGATGAACGACGAGCTCGCTCGGTTGCTCGACATCCCTGCGCACATCCAGCTGTTCGGGATCGTGTCGCTCGGCCGCTCGGTGCGTCCGCTGGGGCCGTCGCGGCGTGAGCCGGCGTCGGAGCACTGCCACGTGAACCGCTTCGGCAACCGCGTCACGGGCAGTTGACGCGACGAAGCCCCGGGGCCCGCAAGGCCGCGCCGGGGATCCGTCATCGATGAGCTGTCGGTGCGGGTCACTCGAAGCCGACGAGCCGCATCCCGTTGTCGCGCATCACGAAGCGCTGCTCGTCGGGCGACAGCTGCCGCAGGTGTTCGACGAGTTGGGTCGGGAACGCGAGGCCCTCCGAGTGCGGGAAGTCGGAACCACCGATGATCACCTCGAGGCCGTTGAGCTCTTCGATCACGTGCATGAGGTCGTCCTCCCAGTAGGGCACGACACGGAAGTGACGCTTGAAGATCTCGCTGGGGCGCTCCTTGAGCTGACCGTTGAGCCAGCGCCCGTTGCGGCCCATGCCACGCATCTTGTCGATGCGGCGCATGAAGCCAGGCACCCATTCGGCGCCGTGCTCGGCCGACAGGATCTTCAAGTTGGGGAACCGCTCGAACAGGTTGGCGTAGATCATCGACGAGAACGTCTCCATGGCCGGCTGCTCGCCGTACGCCCATGCCCACTGCCACGCCGACTGGGTCATGTGGGTCGGGAATTCCTCTTCACCCCACGCCCGTGAGCGCTCGGCCTTGAAGCCGCGCATGCCGTCGTTGATGTGGTAGGCGACGACGACGCCGCCGTCGTTCAGCCGCGACCAAATCGGATCGAAGAAGGTGTCGCCCGGCGAGCGCCCGTACGCCGGGCCCGTGCAGAAGGTCACCATCCGGCACCCGTGTTCGATCAGCCAGTCGATCTGCTCACCTGTCCGCTGCGGGTCGCGCATCGACAGCACCGGGGCGAACAGGGTGCGGTTACCAGCGTTGAAGCCCCAGTACTGGTCGAACCAACGGAGGTAGGCCCACGACGTCGCGTAGTACAGGTCGTCATCGGTCAGCGCGTACTCGGACATCAGCCCGATCGAGCCGGGGAACAGCACGGCGGTCGCCACGTTCTGCTTGTCGAGCAACGCAATCCGCTCGTCGCGCTGGTTGAACGCCGGGTCGATCGACATGTACTGGTAAGCGCCCTCCTCGTGGGGGGCGATCTTCATCTTCCTGAGCCGCTCCTTGAGCGAACCGGGGCGGGTCACGCGCCCGGGCTGGTTGTCCATCGGGAACGGCTTGCCGTCGGCCAGCACGATCAACTTGCCATCGGCGTCGTGTGCGGTGTGGATCGTGCGCTCCGCGTACGCCGGTTCGATGTGCTCATCGAGGCAGTCCCACGGTTCGTAGATGTGTTGATCACCGTCGAAGATGCCGAAGTCCGTGAACGTTTTGAACTCGGTGTACTCGCCGGTGGGCTCGTCGATGATCGTCATCGCCTGGCTCCTCGCTGTTGTGCTCGATCGACTTGTGCTGTACAGCGTACAGCGGGCAGCTGTACAACGTACAGGAGACGTTCGGCAAGCCCTTGCACCCCACTTGGACGGGCACAGCCCGACGGCGTGTCACGCTCGGGGACGTGATCGAATCCGTCGAACTCGCAGAGATCCACCAGCTGATCGGCAGCTATGGCCGCGCCATCGACACGGGGAACTGGGAAGCGTGCGGACGCTTGTTTACCGCCGACGCAGTCATCGAGTACCAGGCCAGCACCGGCACGATCCTGCTCGAGGGCGTCGATGCGATCGTCGAGTGGTTCGGAGGTGCGACCCATCCGGCGAGCCACTACCTGACGAACGTCGTGGTCGACCGGTCGGGCGAAGCCGACCGGGGGATCACCGTGTGGAGCAAGCTGCTCGCCCCGTTCGTGACGACCGACCCCCAGCGGGTGTTCGGCGGCGACTACACCGACACCGTTGTGCGCACCGCCGACGGGTGGCGCTTCGCCCGGAAGGAATTCGCCGGCGGTTGGAGCCTGACGCTCCCGCGCGCCTGACCACGACGGCCAGCCGTCAGCTCGTCGGCTCGACGTCGGCGCGGACGCCCGGCAAGGCCAGCTCGCCGGCACGCACGCAGCGCGCGAGCGTGCGCCCGGGCGCCACGACCAGCTCGACGGGCTCGACGTCACAGCGCCCGGCGACTGCCGCATGGCACCGGGGATGGAACCGGCAGCCGATCGGGAGGTTGGCAGGATCGGGGATGTTCCCGGCGATGCCCACCAGCGTCCGCCGGCCGATCTGGGGCACGGCCTGCATCAGGCCCGACGAGTACGGATGGCCGGGCGTGCCGAACACGTCGGCGACCGCTCCGGTCTCGAGGATCTGACCGGCGTACATCACCGACACTGAATCGGCGACCTCGGCAATCACCCCGATGTCGTGGGTGATCAGCAAGATCGAGATGCCCGCTGCATCGCGTAGCTCGAGCAGCAGGTCGAGAACGTGGCGTTGCACGGTGGCGTCGAGTGCGGTGGTGGGCTCGTCGGCGATCAGCAACGCCGGGTTGCAACTCAGCGCGATCGCGATCATCGCCCGCTGACACATCCCGCCGGAGAACTCGTGCGGGTACTGCCGGGCTCGGCGGGCGGGGTCGGGAATGCGCACCCGCTCGAGCATGTCGACGCCACGCGCCCACGCCTCGGACCGGCTGCAACGCTCGTGACGGCGGATCGTCTCGGCCACCTGAGCTCCGACCGTGAACGCCGGGTCGAGACTCCGAGTCGGTTGCTGGAAGATCATGCCGATCCGGCGGCCGCGCACTCGCGACAGTGCGGACTCGTCGAGCCCGGTGAGGTCGGTACCCTCGAACGCCACGCGCCCCGCGACCACTCGCCCACCGGTGGCACGGGTCAGCCCGAGGATCGCCAACGACGTCACGCTCTTCCCCGACCCCGATTCCCCGACCAAACCGACGATCTCGCCCGGGCGCACCGTCAAGCTGACGTCGTCGACGACCCGAACGGATCCCCGTCGGCCGGGGAACTCGACAGTGAGCCCTGCAACGTCGAGCACGGGGGTCGGCGCCTCGGATGCGAGCGCGTCGTCGGCCACGGTCACTCCGCCTCCCGAGACATGCTTCGCGTACCGAAGGCGTGTCGCAACCCGTCACCGATGAGCGTGAGCGACAACACCGTGACGACGATCATGGCCGCCGGTGCGTACACGAGGAAGGGCGCATCCTGGATCGTCTCGAAACCGCTCGAGAGCATCGTGCCCCACGAAGCGGTCGGCGGCACCACCCCGAGGCCGAGGAAGCTCAGCGTCGCTTCTGCGGTCACCGCGACTCCCGCTCCGACCGACAGGCGCACCATCACCGGCGACAGAGCGTTGGGCAGGACATGGCGGACGAGGATCCTCCGGCGGGTGGCGCCGATTGCGCGCTCCGCCTCGATAAACGTTTCCGCGGCCACGCTGTGGGTGGCCGCCTGCGTGACCCGGAACACGCCGGCCGAGAGGTAGAGCCCGAGGCCGACGAAGATCGACGGGAGACCGCGACCGAACACCGCCGCCACGACGATGAAGAACAGGATCGCGGGCAGGGCCAGCAAGGCGTCGTTGACGCGTGCGAGCACCGACTCGAGTGGCCCACGCACGAACCCGGCGAGCAAACCCGCGGTCACTCCGACCACGGCAGCGATCGACACACTCGCCAGGCTTACGATCAGCGACACCCGCGTGCCGTACAGCAGGCGGCTGAGCTGGTCGCGGCCGAACTTGTCGGTGCCGAGTGGATGGCCATCGGTTCCGGGCCCGGACAGCGTGTTGTACAGATCTTGAGCGTCGGGGTCGTGAGGCGCGAGCACGGGAGCCAATACGGCCACCACGGCCAACACGACGATCACTGCGGCGCCCACGACCGCAGCACGCTGCTGGGCGAAGCGCCGCAGCCCGTGCCAGCGCGTGCCGAGATCCGGATCCAGCGCGTCGTCGTCGGTTCGTCCGCTGATCATGTGCGCAGCTTCGGGTTGAGGTAGCCGTAGGCGATGTCGGAGATGACGCCCACGACCAGGATCGCGATCGAGATCAACACCACGATGCCGAGCAACACGTTGACATCGCCGAACCGTGCGGCCGAGATGGCAAGTGACCCCACACCACCGATCGCGAAGATGCTCTCGACGACCGCGGTGCCGCCGACAATCAGACTCAACCGCAGGCTCAAGATCGCGACAACCGGGGTGGCCGCAGTGCGGAGGGCATGCTTGAACACCACGGCCCGCTTGCTCAGACCGCGGGCGCGCGCGCTCAAGATGAAGTCTCGGTCCAGCGTGTCGATCAGCGACGCTCGCAGCTGCAGGGTCACCTCGGCCGCCGGGTAGGTCGCCAAGGCGACCCCCGGCAGCACCAGGTGCCGGAACCACTCCCACGGATCTTCCGTGAGCCCGACGTACCCGATCGCCGGTAACAGATTCCATTCAACCGACAACTGGACGACCAGCACGATCGCGAACACGAAGGTCGGCGTCGCGACGAGGATCGCAGCGATCACCGCTACCGCGCGGTCGACCAACGAACCGACCCACACGGCCGCCAGGGTTCCGAACAGCAGCCCACACACCAGTGCCAAGGTGATCGCCACCACCGCGATCGACAGGGTCTCCGGGAGCCGGTCGACGATCGACGCGGTGACGCTCTGCTTGGTGCTGTACGACTCGCCGAGGTCACCTCTGACCGCGTTGGCGAGCCACGTCGCATACCGCATCGGGAGTGGCTCGTCGAGCTCGAGGTCTTCACGGACCGCCTCGATCTCTTCGGCGGTCGCGGTCTCTCCGGCGAGTTGGGCCGCCGGATCGTTGGGCGACACGTCGACCATCACGAACAGGATGAACGTGGCAATGACGAGTGTCGGCACCACCGAGGCGAGCCGTTTGGCGACGAAGCTCAGCACGGTGCGATCACGTCCGCTACCCCCTTCTCAGCGCGCGCGGCACGAGGTTCGGCACTGCCGCCAGGAGCTGTCGGGTGTAGTCGTGCTGCGGCTCGCGGAACAGCCGCTCGGCCGCATCGAGCTCGACGATCCGCCCGGCCGACATCACCGCGACCCTGTCGGAGATCACCTCGACGAGGCTCAGGTCGTGGGAGATGAAGAGGTAGCTGAGACCGCGCTCGATCTGCAGGTCGCGCATCAGATTCAGCACCTGAGCGCGAACCGACACATCGAGCGCGGCGACCGGCTCGTCGCACACGATCACCTCTGGCCTGAGGGTCAGCGCCCTGGCGATCGCCGCCCGCTGGAGCTGCCCGCCCGACAGCTCGCGGGGATACCGCCCGGCCATCGCCGCCGAGATGCCGACACGCTCGAGCAACACCATGGCCTGCCGCTGCCGATCGCGACGGGTTGCCCGATCGTGGATCCACAGCGGTTCGGCGACCGAGTCGACGATGCGCGCGCGCGGGTCGAGCGAACTGTAGGGGTCCTGAAAGATCATCTGGAGCTTGCGACGCATCGACCGCATCTCGGCAGGCCGGAGCTTGCTGACATCGCTTCCTGCGAACGTGATCGTGCCGGAATCGGGCTCGATCAGGCGGAGCAGCAGCCGGCCGACCGTCGACTTGCCGGCGCCCGACTCCCCCACGAGCGACAAGGTCTCGCCCGCCTCGAGGGCGAGGTCTACGCCGTCGACCGCGCGCACGAAGCGTCGCTCGCGGCCGAGCCTGCGTCGGCCGACCGGGTAGACCTTGGTCAACCCGGTGGCCGTCAGGAGGCTCACCGCTCGGCCTCCGCGTGACGGTTCGGCCGCCGCCGGCCGTCCACCTCAGGCACGGACATACAAGTACGAGACGTCGATCGAACCGGACGTCGTGTAGAGAAGGTCGTCGATGTTGGCCACGCTCCCGTCGTGGGCCCAGACGTGCTGAGCGTTGCAGGCGGGGATGATGCGGAAGCCGCCGTACAGTGCGGCCCAGATCTCGGCGAACGCCGGTTGCCACGTCTCAACCGACCCGGCCGGGTCGTTGCCGATCGAGATCAACTCTTCCATCCGTGCGACGTCGTCACCCACCAGGTGGTACGCCCCGACGGCGTAGCTGGCTGCCAGTTGACTGGCTTCGTACGTGTTGCCCACCGCCATCGCGGTGAGGTGGGCGGTGCCCTCACCGAACTCGGTGGGCCGGTCGACCACCTCGAGGGTGACGTCGAACCCGACTGCCTCGAGCATCGCCTGGAACACCTCGGAAGCCGCCGTGTACACGGCGATCGTTCGCATGGTCACCTTCAGATCGGTGACGCCCGACTCGGCGATCAGCTCGCGAGCGCGGTCGGGGTCGTACGCGTAGGTGCCCTCGAGCTCCGGCGCGTGGGCCCAGTGGCCAGCCGGGAAGAACTGGGCGGCCGGGTTGCAGGCACCGTCGTACAGGGCCTGCGAGAAGCCCTCCTTGTCGATGGCGTAGGCGACGGCCTCACGCACGAGCGGATTGTCGAACGGGGGCAGCGTGTCGCGGAGCATCATCCCGTACTGCAGACCGTCGAGATCGACCGCGAGTCCTTGCAGCTCGCCCGCTGCGAGTTGCGCCTGCGCCTCTGCTACCGGAGCTCCGAAGATCTGGGCCATCTCGAGGTCACCCGCCTCGAGCGCGTTGATGCGCTGCGCGGTGTCGGTCACACCGACGATCGTGAGGCGTGCCAGCAGGCCCTTGCGCAGATCCCAGAAGTTGGGGTTCGGCACGTAGCTCGCCGACTCGCCGGCGGTGAATGACTCGAGGACGTATGCGCCGGACGCCCCGGCGCCCTCCGTGGCGATGGCGTCGGGTGTTTCGGCGATCGCCTTCGGGCTCACCATCATCCCGCCACCCTGGGAGAACATCACCGGCAGTTCGGCACCCCCGGACGAGAGGTTCAGTTGCACGGTGTGGTCGTCGATCACCTCGATCGTGTCGATGGCCGACAGCGACGAGGCCTGAACGGAGGTGGGCAGGGTCTTGTAGCGCTCCAGGTTGACCCTCACGGCCTCGGCGTCGAAGGGCGTGCCATCCTGGAACGAGACTCCCTCCCGCAGGGTGAGCACCATCGTGGTGGCGTCCGGGTAGCTCCAGCCGGTTGCCAGGCGCGGCCGCACCTGGCCGTCGGGGCCGAGCTCGGTCAGGCTGTCGTAGATCGGGCGCAGGTAGACGAGGCCGAGCTCGGCGGCGGGGTCGAGCTGGCGCGGCGGCCCGCCATACCCGATGCGCAGCTCACCATCGGGATTCCAGTCCGCAGGGCGCGAGTTCACCGACGGGTCGGAGGCGATGTCGCGGACCCAACCGGTCCGGGTCGGGCCTCCCGAGTCACCTTCCTGGCCGACTGCGACGGTGCCCACCGTCTCCACGGGAGCCCGCTCCGTCGTCGCAGTGGACGTGCCCACCGGCTCCGAATCGACGGCACCCGTCGGTGCCACCGGCCCCGCAGACGTCTCCGGCTCGGCGGCGTCGTCATCCCCGCCGCACGAGGCGACGCACGCCACCACCAGCCCGAGCGCGATTGCCCCGCGCACCGTCCGTCGTGTCGAACCCCTTCTCATGTCTCTCCCTCGTGACTCGTCAACGTCGCACGATCGAGAAGCCCGTTGGCTCCTCGAGACACGACCCGAACTTCCACCCCGACCGGAACGTACTCACACTCGGCGTTGCGCACAGTTGGACTGCGACGGACTCGTCCGCTCCAGCGTCGTCCAACCGCAGCCAGGCGGTCGCGGCATACCGTGCGCGCATGCCGGCACCCGATCCGATGACGCAGCTTGAACTCCAGGCCGTGTTGGCGCGCTACGCGAACGGACTCGATCGCCGCGATCGCGAGCTGTTCCTCTCGGCGTTCCACACCGACGGTCGCTTGCGGATCCACAGCCCGGCGACCGACCCGGCCCCCGTCTCGGAGCGACGGGGCCACGGCGAGTTGGCCGACGTCACTGACGTCATCGGGCGGTACGCCCAGACCTTCCACTTCCTCGGGCAATCCTCGTTCCACGTTGACGGCGACGAGGCCACCGGTGAGACACACTGCCTCGCGCACCATCTCAGTGTCGGTCCGCACGGTGGTGAGAACCTGGTGATGCACATCCGCTACGACGAACGACTGCGGCGTGGCGATGACGGCGAGTGGCGCTTCGCCGACCGCGGCGTGATGATCGACTGGATGGACCGGCGGTTGGCCGTACCGCTCGGTGGCCTGCCGCGCTGAACGACGTCAGTTGGTCGCCATCTGTCGCCTGAGGACGCAGGCCTCGGCGAACGCCACGACCTTCAGGTGGTAGGTCCTCGCCGCCAACCCGAGGCTGGTGTTGTGACCGGCTCCAGGCTCGGCCTCGATCGTCAGCGGCACCGCGTTGCGCAGGTGCCGCCGCAGCAAACTCATGCTCTCGACGTCGGTGCGCCAGAACCCTTCGTGCTCGGCGAACGTCAAGCGCACCGGAATCGTGATCCGGGGCCCGATCTCGGCGAGGATCTGCGGCCACGCTCGGCCTTCCGACCGCCGGTCGCCGATGGGGGTGGGGTCGAGCGGCAGCCCGCCGCGGGCGAAAGTCCCTGCCGGGTACAGCACCTCCGGACCCCAGGCCGGACCGCGATGACCGCGTGCGCGCTCCTCCGGCTCCACTCGGCGTGGCGGGAACTCGGTGTACTCGGAACCGGTTCCCGCTCCGTCGAGGCCGAGCAACCTCGCTCCACGCTCGGTCGCCGCCATCATCATGGCGACCTTCAGGCCGTACGAATGGGCGACGAGCACCACACCGGCCCCGACGTCTCGGCCGTCGGTGTACGCGTCGATCGCGTCGAGGAGCATCGCTGCCTGCTCGGCGAGCGGCACGAACCCGACATGGTTGCTGGCGCCGGAGCCCGGACGGTCTGGCGCCCACACGTCGAAACCGACCGTCGAGGCCAACTCGAGCAGCGAGAGCGACCGGTCGACTGGGGCGTGGTAGTAGCCGGCATGCATCCCGGAGCCGTGCAGCGCGACGATCAGGCCGCGAGGCGGAACCGATGCGCTCGCCCCGAGCCCGGACAGGACGATCTTGCCCCTGGCCGACTCGATCGTCACCGGTGCCTCGCGCACGTTCCCGGTCGGTGCCGGAAGGCGATTGAACTTGGCAGGGTCGGGCGATGGGTTCACGGGAGGCCGGTCGGGCGGTGGGTTCACGGGAGGCTGGTCGAGCCTTGCGTTCGCTGGGCTCCTCGTCGGAACGTATCGTCGACAGGCAACGAACAGCCCGTCGCGTCCAACCGTGAGTTCGCACCGGGAAGGATGCAGCGAACCGAGGCAGTTGGACGGACGATAAGCAACCGGTCGTATGTTGACGCCCGGCGCTGCAGCGCCCCCTAGCCATTTTGGCGGCGCCTCGGCGAACGAGGCACCGCCACCCTTCCGACCTGCAACCCGACGGTGATGATGCGCGTACCCGAGATCGAGTTCACCCCGACTGTTCCCACGCTGCTGCACCGGGCCGTCGAACGGCACGGTGAGCTGCTCCACGTGGTCAGCAAAACCGATCGCTTGACGTTCGCCGAGGCGGAGCGTCGCTCGGCGGTGCTCGCCCGCAGGTTGCTCGCCGCTGGCGTCGGGAAGGGTACCCGGGTCGGCATCGCCCTGCCGTCGAGCACCGAGTTCGAAGTCGCATTCCTCGCCGTGTCGCGGATCGGTGCGATCGCCATGCTGATCAGCACCACCTACCGCCCGGCCGAGCTGCAGCGGGTCATCCGCAACGGCGACGTGTCCGTCCTCATCGCCGGCGCGCGCCTCCTCGAGCGCGATTATCAGCGTCAGCTCGAGGACAGCGTCCCCGGGCTCGCCGACGCCCGGCACCCACAGATCCGACTGGCGGCGATGCCCTACCTCCGCTCGATCTGGGTCGCGGGTGGCGATCGCGCGTGGGCCACGCCGATCGACCTCGGGCCCGGATGCGCGAGCAGCGCCGACGCCGACCTCGTCGACGAGGACCTGCTCACCGCCGCCGAGGCCGAAGTGGTTCCCGCCGACGTGCTGCTGGCAATCTTCACCTCCGGCACGAGCGCCGACCCCAAAGCCGTGTTGCACACCCACGGCACGGCCGTCCGCAAGGTGCAACAGCACACCGGCCTCGGGCTCCAGCCGTCGGTTCCTGGCAGTCGGGTGCTGATGGTGATGCCGTTCTTCTGGGTCGGTGGCCCGCAGAGCCTGATCGGCAGCCTGCACAGTGGCTCGACGATTGTCGCCCAGGAGCGGTACGACGCCGAGCAGGCGTTGGAGCTGATCGAGCGTGAGCGGGTGACCCACGTCGCCGGCTGGCCCACCCTTGTTCAAGCGCTCCGAGCTCACCCCCGGGCACCTGAGTTCGACCTCACCTCGATCGTGCCACCGGCGACGTCGTCCGCGCTCGTCCGTTCGTCGCACGGCGACCCCGCCAACCTCGGGATGACGGAGACGTTCGGCCCGCACCGCAACCCCGCGTACTTCGACTACCGGATCATCAACCCCGAGACCGGCGATGACTTGCCCGACGGCGAGGAGGGCGAGTTCTGCGTGCGCGGCTTCGGCCTGACCGTCGGCCTGTACCGCCGCGAGCGCGAGGAGATCGTCGACGCAGACGGCTGGTACCACACCGGCGACCGCGGCTACATCGAGGACGGCGTCGTCTACTACACCGGGCGTTACAGCGAGATGATCAAGAGCGCCGGGGCGAACGTGTCTCCGCTCGAGGTGGAGGCCGCACTGGTGGCACTCGACGGTGTGGCCCAAGCGTTCGTGTTCGGGGTTCCCGACCGCGACCGCGGTGAACTGGTCGCCGCCGTGGTGGTGGCGGAACACGACGTGGTGCTGGATCCCGAAGCGCTCATCCGCGAGTTGCGCACGGTGCTGTCCCCGTACAAGGTGCCGTCACGGATCGTCGTGCTCGACGACGCCGAGATCCCCCGCCTGTCGAGCGGCAAGCCGCACAAGCGCGAGCTCGCCGAACGCTTCGGGGCCCGAGCGCCGCGCTAGGCCGCTCGGCGACGGTCAACCGCCGCGCTCGCCCTGCCAGACGGTGCCCGCCTGCGCCAGCTCGGCGAACTCGGCGCCGGTCATGCCAAGCCACTCGGTGCACACGGCCTCCGTGTCCTCGCCGAGCCGCCGTGCCCGGTGCACCGCAGCACTTCGCAGGTCGGGGCTGTGGCGATGCTCGACTGGGCCGAGATCGGGATGGTCGACCTCCACGAACGCATCACGAGCGCGCAGTTGCGGGTCGCGCCACACGTCTTCGGAGTCCTGGACCGCAGCGGCAGCCAGGCCCGCTCGTTGGAGCCGCAACGCCGCTTGGTGGGGTGCGTTCCCCGCCGCCCAGAGTGCCAACGCGTCAGCCAGAGCGCCGCGCTTGTCGGCGGCTGCTTCCGTCGTGTCGCACCGCAGGTCGTCGCGTTCCAGTACGTCGCACAGCCGCTGCCAATCGTCGAGATCCTCGAGTTCGACCGCAAGCCACCGGTCGTGCCCGCGGCACGCCACCGCTCCCGACAGCAGCGCTCCCGGCACGTCGTTGGCGTGACGGGTCCACGGGCGCCCCTCGACGAGCACGTCGAGGTAGATAGGTGCCATCACGGCCGCCCCGGCATCCATCTGGGAGACGTCGACGTACGTGCCACGGCCAGTGTGCCGCCTGCGTCGGAGCGCCGCTACCGCCGAGAACGCTCCGTGGTATGCGGCGACGTAGTCGAAGTGCGTCCCGTCGTGGCCCCAGATACCCGTCAGCCCGAGGAAGTTGGCGATGCTCGAGGCGTACGCGCGGTATTCGGCGCGCGGCCCGGTGCGCCCGTACCCGGAGATCGAGATCGCCACAAGCCCCGGGTTGTTGGCCGACAGCTCGGCGTAGTTGCATCCGAGCTTTTCGGCAGCACCGGGGCCGAGGTTCTCCACGAACACGTCGGCCACGTCGGTGAGCCGGCGCAGCATGGCCGGGCCACCGGGCTCGTCGAGCTCGATGCACACGCTGCGCGTGCCCCGGGCGATGCCGGTGAACACTGCGGTGGTGCGCACGCCCGACGGCTCGGTCACGGTGCCGTGATCCTCCGTGAAGAACGAACGCAACGGTTCGGGTCGCCGGCGCGATTCCACCTTGACGACCTCTGCGCCGAGCTCGGCGAGCACGAGAGGGCACATGTTGCCGGCGACGAAGGTGCCGAGAGCCACCACCCGGACGCCAGCGAGCGGCATGCGGTCGCGGTGGTCAGACGAGTCCATCGCGCTCCCAGGTGTGTAGCTGGTCGAGGGTGAAGCCGAGTTCTTCGACGTACACCTCGACGTTCGCCTCACCCAGCCGAGGCGCCGGGCGCCGGTAGCGAACCGCAGGCGGGTCCGCGTGCCCGACGGGCCCAGGCATGGTGATCTCACCGAGGGTCGGGTGATCGATGCTGACGAGCGTGCCGCGAGCCGCCGGTTGCACGTCGTGGAGAAACTCGTCGGGCAGGTAACGCAGCGCACAGGGGAGACCGAGCGACTGGCCGCGAGCGACGATCTCTGGTGCGCTGGCGAGCGTGAGGTGCGCACCGATCAGTTCTGCGAGCAGGTCGAACAACATGACCCGCATGCTGCGGTCCGCGTACAGATCGTCCGTGAGGTCGTCGGGGCAGCCGAGCAACTCGACGAACGCCGTCCAGTGGTGCGGCGAGTGCGCAGCGATATCGATCCAGCCGTCCCGACACCTCCAGATCCCGCTCGGGGGAGGGCTGAAGTTGGTCTCACGGTTGGTGATCCGGCCCGCCAAGCTGTACCGCTCGACCACCTGCTTGTGCCACGTCCCGAGCTCGTGGGCGCTCAGATCGAGCGTGGCGCCGGTTCGGGCCGGGGTGAGCAAATGGGCGGCGATCGCCCCCGCCGCGCGGGTGGAACACGAGTCGTAGATCTGCTGCCCCGGCATCGCGAGCGGCGGACCGTCGAGCTCACCGACGTGGTGCATCAACCCACTCGCGGCAAACGAAGTGAACGGTGTTGCGCGCCAGTTCCGATACGGACCCGTGCGTCCGAAAGGCGTGATCGCACAAAAGACCGCCTCTCGGGGGACCCACTCCGGTCGCTCGGCGTCGACCGCCAGGCCGACGAGTGGATGCCGCGGACCGGGCGAGGCTACGACCGCGTCCGCAGACGCCGCGAGTCGCTCCAGCACGGGTTGGGCCGCCGCAACCGCGCAGTCGAGCGTGATCCCCCGCTTGTTGTTGTTGTAGTACGCGAATGACACACTCGCCTCGGGCGCGGCGACGCCCGGGGCGAAGGGCGGCTTGAACCTGAGCGCATCGCCGCCCGGCGGTTCCACCTTGATCACGTCGGCACCGGCGTCGGCGAGCAGCTTGCCGCAGTACACACCCACCTGAGTGGTGAGGTCGAGCACTCGGAGCCCATCGAGGGGGAGCGCAGGGAAGAGCGCTGAGGTCGGTTCGCCGACCTCAACTCGGCTTCGGCCGGTCGCGCCGTTCACTCGGAGAGGATGATTGCGCTCTCGGGACAGTTCTGCGCGGCCGCGCGTGCCTGTGCAATCAGCTCTGGTGTGTCGACCTCAGCCAGCGCGACCTCGCCACGCCCCTCGTAGTCGGCGACGAAGACGTCGGGTGCCAGCGCATAGCACCTGCCGTGGCCTTCGCACATGGAGAGCTCGAGATGAACTTTCATCGGGTTTCCTGTCTCGTGTGGGTCTGGCCGGAGGTCGTCAGCTGTGGGTCCATGTGGAACCGCCGTCGAGCGGGATCGTCACACCGTTTATGTAGCCAGCTGCGGGCGACAGCAGGAAGCAGATCGCCGCAGCGACCTCGTCGGGCTCGCCGAGCCTCCCGATCGGTCGGCGGGCCATTCGCTCGCGCAACTCGGGTGACTCCATGCTGGCCGCCATCCGCTGCGTACGGATCGGGCCGGGAGCGACAGCATTGACACGCGGTTGCCCCCGAAGCTTGACCGCGAGGTGACGCATCAATCCCACCATGCCAGCCTTCGCGGCTGGATACCAATCCTGCGTCGAGCCGACAAAGAAGTTGCCTGCGATCGAGGCGGTAAAGGTCATCGCCTTGGCCGAGTCACCGCTCGTCGCCACGAAGGCATCGGCGACCATCGAGTACGACCCGATCGCGATGCGGACGCCGTCGCTTACGCTGAGCGGCGTCGTGGCTGCAGGGCCAGCGTTGTTCACCAAGTACGTCACGGGGCGTCCGAACGACGCCGTGCCCGACCAGGCACCGCTCACCGCAGTCGGATCCGCGAGGTCGGCGACAGTGGTCAGGCACTCGATCCCGAGATCCTGGATCTCCGCGGCTGTGGACTCGACGGTCTCCTCGTTCAGGTCCCACGCGGCGATGGCGACTCCCGCTCTCGCGAGCATCAGCGCGGTGCTTCGGCCGATGCCACTGCCGGCGCCGGTCACGACTGCGATGTCGTCGCTTGTAAACCCCAATCCCTTGACGTCGATCTCCACGTCACCCTTCCTGTCGTTCGCTGTCATCGGCCGTGAGCGGCGAGCCAAGGCTCGCCACGCTTGCCTGGTACTTCTCGATCGCGTCGGGCCCGCGTCTGTGCCGGTAGGCCTCGATGCTGAGACACGCTCCGACTCTGGCCATCAGCGTCACTCTCCCACATCACGGACCGGAGGGCTCTGACGCGCTTGGACGCCGAGTGTCATGACGCGATGGCTCTCAAGTCCAGCGACGCGGCATCACACCGAGATCCTGGAGCGTGTCGAACCCGAGGATCCTGCCGGAGTAGTCGCTTGGTCGCTGAAGGATCCAGGTGACCGCCGCAGCGACTTCAGCCGGAGTGTGCACTGCATCGATCGCATTGCCGTACCCCATCGACCCTGACAGCATCTGCCAGGACTCGGTGGAGAACGAGGCGGCGCGCAGGTTGTTGAACGCCACGCCCTCACCTCCGAACTCGTCGTGCAAGCCGGTGGTGAGCCGTTCGAGGGCCGCCTTGGTGGTGCCGTACACCAACGGGACGCCGCCCCCCCGCGGGGTCGGCTTCCACTCCGGCGACGGTGCGTCGCCGTGGACAGCCACGCGTGAACCAATCGCGAGCACCCTGCCGTGACCCCGCTCGAGCATTCCGGGGAGAAACGCCTTGACCAGCGAGATCATCGAGAACACGGTGATGTTCACACCGGTCGCCCACTTCTTCATGCTGACGTCGAGGAACGACCCAGCCGGCGTGTACGACGCGTTGGAGACGAACACGTCGACGCCACCGGACCACTCCAACGCTTCGCTGGCAAGCCGGTCGACGTCGTCGGCTTGGCTGAGATCGGCGACGACCGGCAGAACGTCGGCGCCCGCGGCGCGAAGCTCATCGGCCACCTCGTCGAGCGTGCCCGGCAGATGCCGATGAGGCTGCGCGGCCGTGCTGCGGCCGGCGATTACGAGCCGCGTCGATTGCGCCGCGAGCTGGCGCGCGAGCTCGCGGCCAAGTCCACGGG
>JAEZFY010000091.1 GCA_023417265.1 Actinomycetes bacterium
TCGAAACGTGCCGGTGGTGCACCCCGCCCACGGCCCGCCCCTTCACGATCCGAAGCCGTGCAGGAACCCGAGGAAGGGCCGCAGGAGTCTTCCTCGGGATGGTCGGCGGTCGGCGAGGCCCTGCCGAAGCCCAAGGAGGCGACGGCGAGCCCGGACGACGAGCCCGCCGCGGACGACGACGGCGAGAACCCGCTCCCCCCGGCCCGGGAGATCAGCAAGGTCAGCGCCCGGGGCGACGACCTGCCCGCCGACGACGAGCCCCGCAGCCTGCCGGCCGAGATCGCCGACGAGAGCGGGGACGTCTGGCCCGAACCCGACTCCGCGCCGGCCCCACCCCGGCGCAAGGCCAAGGGGCAGGCCACGGAACGGGCCCGCCCCACCTGGGCCGAAGTCGCCTCGAAGCACGACGCCGGACGGGTCGACGACGCCCTCGCCCAGACGACGGCCACCGTCGCGACCCGGCGGGCCGAGCCCGAACCCGAACCTGAACCCGAGACGCGGCCCGCTCCCCCCCCGGTCGCTCCCCGGGCGGCGAGAGCGAAGGCGAAGCCGACGGGGCCTTACTGCGACTTCGACCCCGACGAGCGCCGGATGATCGACTTCGCGATGCACGACGTCGACGGCAAGCTGGTCTCGATGCGCGACTTCGACGCCGACCTGATCCTGCTCGACTTCTGGGGCACCTGGTGCGCCCCCTGCAAGACGTCGATCCCCCACCTGAAGCAGATCCAGAGCCGGTACGGCGACAAGAAGATCCAGGTGATCGGCCTGGCCTACGAGCAGACGGCGGAGCCGCAGCGCTCGGCCAAGGTCAAGGAGGTCGCCAAGGAGTTGGGCGTCAACTATCCCGTGCTCGTCCGGGGGCTGCAGGACGATTGCCCGATCCGCTGGTCCCTCCAGGCGTGGTTCATGCCCACGCTCGTCCTGCTCGATCGCGACGGCCGGATCCTCCGCCGGGAGCAGGGGGCGACCGCCGTCACGCTGGCGAACATCGACCGGGCCATCGCCGAGAACCTCGACAGGGGCTCGAAGCCCGAAATCGCCCGCCGCGAGGCCAAGGGGCGCGCGACCCGTTGAGGCCGGAGCGCCTCACGACAGGCCGACGATCTCTCCGTCCTCGTCCACGTCGATCCGCTCGGCGGCCGGACGGAGCGGCAGGCCGGGCATCCGCATGATGTCCCCTGTCAGGGCGACGATGAAGCCCGCGCCCGCGGCGATCTCGACGTCGCGGACCTGGAGCGTGAAGCCCTGCGGGCGGCCGCGCAGCTTGGGGTCGTCGGAGAGCGAGTCCTGGGTCTTGGCCATGCAGATGGGCAGCTGGCCGTAGCCGTGCTTGGCGAAGCTCCGGAGCTTCTGCTCGGCCGGCTGCTGGATGTTCACGCCCGCCGCGCCGTACATCACCTTGGCGATCTGCTCGATCTTCTTCTCGGCCGGCCAGTCCAGGGGGTAGAGGGGTTTGTAGGGGGTCTCCGGGGAGGATGCGGCGTCCGCGACCTTCTCGGCCAAGTCGACCGCGCCCGCGCCGCCGGCGCCGAAGACGTGCGCGGCGGAGCAGGGGACGGCGCGCCCCTTGCAGAAGGCCTCCACCACGCCGATCTCCTCCGGCGTGTCGGTCCCGAACTGGTTGATGGTCACGACGATCGGCTTCCCGAAGTGCTCCGCGCTGTCCAGGTGCGCCGCGAGGTTGACCAACCCCCGCTCGACGGCCGCGGGGTCGGGCTGGGTGATCTCGGACAGGGGGACGCCGCCGTGCATCTTCAGGGCGCGGATCGTGGCGACGAGGACGATGACGGCGGGGTTCAGGCCGGCCGACCGGCACTTGAGGTCGAGGAACTTCTCGCCGCCGAGGTCGAAGGCGAAGCCGGCTTCGGTCAAGACGTAGTCCGCCGTGGCGAGGGCCATGCGGGTGGCGAGGATCGAGTTGCAGCCGTGGGCGATGTTCGCGAACGGCCCGCCGTGGATGAACGCGGGGGTCGACTCCGTCGTCTGCACCAGGTTCGGGAGGAGCGCCTCCTTGAGGACCGCCGTCATCGCCCCGGTGACGCCCAGCGACTTGGCCAGCACGGGCGTGCCGTCCTTCGCGTAGCCGACGAGGATCCGGTCGAGTCGGTCGCGGAGGTCGGCGAGCGATTCGGACAGGCAGAGGATGGCCATGACCTCGCTGGCGGCGGTGATGTCGAACCCGCTCTCGCGCGGGACGCCCTGGGAACGGCCCCCCAGCCCGATGACGATCCGCCGCAGCGAGCGGTCGTTCATGTCGAGCGCCCGCTTCCAGAGGATGCGGGTGGGGTCGAGGTCGAAGTCCCGGAAATAGAGGCGGTTGTCGATCGCGGCGGCCAGCAGGTTGTGCGCGGCGGTGATCGCGTGGAAGTCGCCGGTGAACTGGAGGTTGATCTTCTCCGAGGGCTCGACCTGGCTCAGGCCGCCGCCGGTCGCCCCCCCCTTCCGGCCGAAGACCGGGCCCATCGACGGTTGCCTGAGCGCCAACGCGACCCGCTTGCCGATCCGCCTCATCCCCTGCGAGAGGCCGATGGACGTGGTCGTCTTCCCCTCGCCGGCAGGGGTGGGCGTGATGGCCGAGACGAGGATCAGCTTGCCGGGCTTCCGGCCGGCCTGGGACAGCACGTCCAGATGGACCTTGGCCTTGTCGCGCCCGTAAAGCTCCAGGTGCTCGGGCGCGATGTCGAGGTCGCGCGCCACTTCGGTGATCGGTCGGAGTCCGGCGTGAGGCTTCGCGGTCATCGGGGGATCGTCCTGGGATGGCTCGGGGACGCAGGGGACATCAAATCCTGCCAGATGGGGGGGAAGTCCGGCAAGCGGAGAGCCGGGGGAAAACCGTCCTGGCGGACCCATCCTCGCCCTGAACCGTCCGCGCGTCATCCGGCGTCTTTGGGCCGGCCGGGCGTCATCCGGTGTCTGGCTGTGAGCCGCCACCGTCGGGGGCTCGGGGGCGTCGCCAGCGCGACGAACAGCATCACGCCCAGGGCGATCGGCCCGGCGACTCGCCAGGGGACCCCTCCGGCCAGGCACGCGCCGAAGGCCAGGCCCGGCGCGATCGGGATCAGGGCCGGGCCCAGGAAGACGACGTCGTGGCGCGGGATGATCCATCGCCCGGTCCAGAGCCTGCCCCAGGGGCTGATCGGGGACTCGTAGCCGATCTTGTACAGAGAGAGCCGCGTGATCATCGAGGCGAACAGGAGGAGGCCCGACACGGACAGGAGGAACACGCGGTAGCGGTCGCCGTCCCTCAGGAACGGCCCGAAGCAGGACGCCCACCAGGCCAGGAGCAGGCTCCACATCAGGTCGTCGAGCGTCGACCCGGTCATCCTCCGCCAGGGTAGGTCTTCGACGCGCGCGGTGAGCGCGACCAGATGATCGCCGGTCGGTGCGGGAGCGGGGGATCCCCCCGCCGCCTGGACGGGTTCCCTCAGCAGCCGATCGTAGGGCCAGCCGCATTCCGCGCCGTTCGGATCGAACGAGGGCCGCCCCGGCGCTCCCGTCGCAGGCGGGCCCTGCAAGCTCCCGGGGACGGTTCGCAGGGCGAGGCGCAGCCCGTCGTACAGGATGACGTAGACCACGACTCCGGTCGCCGCGCACGCCCAGGGCCGGGGCCACAGCCGCACCATCAGGCCCAGGCCGAAGAGCGCCGCATAGGCCGGGACGTGATTGGCGGCCGGATAGACGGAGATCGTCAGGAAGAGGCCGTGGAAGAAGAGGAACAGCGCGATGATGCGTACGGACTCGAGCCCGGGGACCAGCCCGCACAGCAGGATCAGCACTCCCAGGATCACGGCGTCCGGCCAATCCAGCTCGATCGGTCCGAAGGGGAGCGGCTTTTCGACGGTCCAGGGCGGCGCGGCGAGCCAGGCCCGGTATTTCGGGCGGAAGAACGGGTGGAGGGCGCACGCCCGGTATACGCCCAGGATCGTGGCGGCGAGGTAGAGGGTCCCGACGGCGAACCGGTGGGCGCTCGGGTCCCGTTCCGCGCCGAGGAGGCGGAGAAGGCCCTCCGAGGCCGCGAAGACGACGGCCATCGGGACGAACAGGGCCCAGGGCGCGGCCCTGCGGAACCTCCCCCTCATCGCGGGAAGTCCTGGAAATATTCGGAGAGCTTCCGGGTCGTCTCGGGGAAGATCAGGCGTTCGAGGACGTCTCCCAGGGACCCTCGGCAGGACGTCAGCCGCTGGAGGTCGTCGAGGGAGCCCTGCGCGAGGATCCGGCCGTCCTGGATGATGATGATCCGGGTGGCGATCTCTTCGACCAGCTCCGGGACGGGGCTGGTCATGACGATCGTGAGCTGCTTGCGTCGGGCGTGGTGCTGGAAGACCTTCTTGAGCGTCAGCAGGCCGGCCGGGTCCAGCCCCCCGGAGAAGGGCTCGTCAAGCAGCAGGATCGGGGCCTCGGCGACCAGCGCCGAGCAGAGTGCGATCTTCTTCTTCTGGCCCGTCGAGTAGCCGGAGATCGGGCTCTCGCCCTTCTCCTTGAGGTCGAAGAGGTCCAGGAGCTGATCGGCGTGCTCCATGAGGCGCTCGGGGTCGACGTCGTACAGCCGGCCGACGGCCAGCAGGTACTCGCGGCCGGAGAACTGTTCCGGCATCCAGACGTCGTCCGGCAGGTAGACGCAGCGTCGCCGGATCGCCAGCTCCTCGTCCGGGTCCCCCTTGCGGAGCATCCCGTCGACGTAAACGGCCCCGCGCTGGGGGGAGAGGACGCCGGCCATCACCCCCAGGAGGGTCGACTTCCCCATCCCGTTGGGCCCGAGGATCACCGCCAGCTCCCCGCGCTCGATCCGCAGGTCGACCGACCGGATCACCGGCCGCACGCCGTAGTGCTGCGTCACGTCGCGCAACTCGATCACGCGAGGCTCCCGGGGGCGGGCCGGGGGGGGGGGCGCCGCCCGGCGGACTGCTGCTGCAGTTGACCGCCCACCACGGGCCGGGTGAGGTCCGTCTCGTGCTCGTGACGTCGCACGGCGGACGATCGGATTGGGAGTGGGTCAAGTGGTTGCCCCACGTGCGCCCGTCGTCGTTCGCCGAGGGTCGCCTGCTGGTCGCCGTCGCCGACGACAACGGCGAACTCGATGGCGGGCAACTCGACGACGTGGCGATCGACGCCGAAGCGGGCACCGCCGTGGTGGTCGTCGTCGACGCCGAAGGGCTCGCCGACGCCGGCGACCTGGCGGTCAAGCGGCTGTTGCGCCGGCACGCACGGGTGACCGCCGGGTTCGTCCTCGCGGCGAGCGTCGATCAACTGCCCGACGCCTGCGACGTCGTCGTCGAACTGCACGAGACGCAGGGTGAGGCGACCTGCCGTTGGCCGCGCCAGGGCGGCCCAGCGGTCGAGTTCGTCGTCGGCGGTACCAGCACGGTCACAGCCGAAGCGGCGGCCCGCCACCTCGCCCGGTTCAGCGACCCTGATGCCGGCGGGGGCAGCGCGGCGCTCCCGACACGGGTGAGCCAGGCCGCCGTGCTGGGGCTCACCGGGGCGACGCCCGCCGACGTCGCCCACCGGTGGGCCCATGCACCGCTGGCGCCGACGGTGACGGTCGGGCTCGGGGAGAACGGCCCGGTCAGCGCCGACCTCGCGGCCCACGGGCCGCACATGATGGTGGTCGGCAGCCGCGGGTCGGGAAAGACCGAGCAGCTGCTGACGGTCGTGTTCGGGCTGGCCAGCACACACTCGCCCGAGCGCCTGCATCTGCTCTTGTGGGGCGAGTCGTTCGCCCACTTGCATCGGCTCCCGCACGTGGCCAGCCTCGTCAACCGGATCGACGAGGCGGCCGCCACCACGGTGGCCGAAGGACTCGAACGCGAACTCACCCGACGCGAACGGCTGCGCACCAAGGCCGGCGATCAGACCCCTCGTGAGCCGGCCCTGGTCGTGGTCATCGATGACGTCGACACGCTGACGCGGCTCGTACCCAGAGCCGCCGAGGACCTGGTCCGCATCTTGCGCCGCGCCCGCGGGCTCGGCGTCCATGTCGTGTGGTCGAGCAACCGGATCACCGCCGGCGTGATGCACGACCTGGTCGACCTCTCCACGATCCGGATGGTGCTGCGCGTGGCGTCCGCGCACGAGTCGACCGATCTCCTCGGTACGGACGCGGCTGCCCTGCTGGAACGCTCGCTGCCCGGCCGCGGCTACCTCGTGACGGGCCGTTCCGAACCGCGCGAAGTGCACGGCGGGGTGGTGTCGAGCGGCGCGCCGGCACCCGCTGCCCAGCTCGAGGTCGTGCCCTTCCCGCTCGCCCGTCACGTCGGCGGCTCCGTGCGGCTCGGCCCGCCCGACGAGCGCGCCCTCGTGTCCCTGCTCGCCGGTGCCGGAGCCACCGCCACGCGCCCAACCGATCTGTTGTCATCGGCCGCCGCCGTCAACGTCGCCCTCGAGTCGCCAGGGTTGCTCGAACTGCTCGGCTACGACGAGCACGACCCGGCGCTCGCGGTCGCCGCGCTCCGGGACGCGTGGCAGACCGTCGACACCGACGCCTTCTTGCGCGTGCCGATCGGCGTCGACCCGGAGCTGCGGCCGATCCTGCTCGACCTCAAGGAGTCGGCGCTGGCGGGGATGGGCCCGCACGGCCTGATGGTTGGCGCTACCGGCTCCGGCAAGAGCGAACTGCTGCGCACCCTCGTGACCGCCCTCGCCGCCACGCACTCACCCGAGATGCTGGCGTTCGTGCTGGTCGACTTCAAGGGCGGCGCAAGCTTCGCCAGCTTCGGCGCGCTCCCGCACGTCTCCGGTGTGGTCACCAACCTCGCCGACGACATGGCCCTGATCGACCGCATCCTCGCCGCGCTCGGTGGGGAACAGAAGCGCCGCCAGGAGCTGCTCGCCCAGGCCGGCAACCTGGCCAACGTTCGCGACTACCGCGCCAAGTACCGCGATGGCACGCTGCCCGAGCACCTGCGCACCACCCCGATGCCGCAACTGCTCGTGATCGTCGACGAGTTCGCCGAACTGCTCGATCAAGAGCCGGCCTTCATCGACTTCTTCCTCACGATCGGACGCGTCGGACGGAGCCTCGGCATCCACCTCTTGCTGGCCTCGCAGCGGCTCGAGGAGGGCAAGCTGCGCGGGCTCGACACGTACCTCAGCTACCGGCTCGGGATGCGCACGTTCAGCGCCTCCGAGAGCCGCACCGTGCTCGGCGTCCCCGACGCCTACTCGCTCCCCCAAGCGCCCGGCGGCGGCTACCTCAAAGTCGGCAACACCTCGTTCGAGCGGTTCCAGGCGTCGTACGTGTCCGGCCCGGCCACGGCCGACGGCCCGGCCAGCGTGATGCAACTGATCGTCGACCGGCTCGCCGCTGCGGCGCCACGCACACACCAGATCTGGCTACCCCCGCTGCCCACCGACGTGCCGCTCGACCGGCTGTTCGGCCGGGGCGGGTTCGTCGAGGATCCCGAGCGCGGGTTCACCGCCGCCAGCTGGCCACGGGTCGGCAAACTCGCCGTACCGATCGGCGTGCTCGACGAACCCGAGCAGCAACGCCAGCTCCCGCTCGTGATCGACTTCGCCGGAGCGCACGGCAACCTCGCCGTCGTCGGCGCCCCGCAGACCGGCAAGAGTGTGCTGCTGCGCTCGCTGGTGCTGTCGCTGGCGGCCACCCATACCCCCGACGAGGTGCAGGTGTACGCCGTCGACCTGGGCGGCGGCACGCTCGACGTGCTCGCCGGGCTCCCGCACGTCGGTACCGTCGCCAATCGCCTCGAACCCGACCTGGTGCACCGCCTCGTCGGCCACGTCGAAGGCCTGCTCGGCGCCCGCGAAGCGCTGTTCCGTGAGCACGGCATCGACTCGGCCGCCACGTTCCGCGCCAAGCGAGCAGCGGGCGAACTCCCCGAGGGCACGGGCGGCGACGTGGTCCTGATCATCGACGGATGGGCCGCCTTCCGCGAGCGTTTCGACGGCCTCGAAGGGGCGATCGTCGACCTGATCAGCCGCGGCCTCGGGTACGGCATCCACGTCGTGCTCACCGGCAACCGGTGGATGGACATCCGCGCCAACGTGCTCGATCCGATCGGTGGCCGTCTCGAACTGCGCGTCAACGACCCGATCGACTCGGCAATCGACCGCCGCAAGGCGGCCACGATCCGCGCCGACCAGGCCGGCCGCGGCCTGCACCCCTCCAAGCGGGTGTTCCAGATCGCGCTCCCACGCCTCGATGGCGCCGACCGCCGCGACCATCTGCCGGCGGCGACGGCGCTCGCCGTCGAACACATCGCCGAACGCTGGCACGGCGCCCACGCCGCGCCGATCCGGCTGTTGCCGCCACGAATCACCCTCGCCGAACTCGATCTCGACGGCCGCTCCGGCGCGGCCGTGCCGGTCGGCTTGCAAGAGGCGGGGATGCGGCCGTGGTGGCTCGACCTGTCCGGCACCGAACCGCACTTCATGGTGTTCGGGGACGGCGAGTCGGGCAAGACCACCTTCTTGCGAGCCTGGCTGACCGGCCTGGTCGAACGCACGCCGCCCAGCGACGCCCGGATCGTGCTCGTGGATTACCGCCGCACGCTGCTCGATGTCGTGCCCGCAGCGCACCTCGGCGGCTACGCCGCGTCCGAGCCGGCGGCGGCCGACCTCGCCGCCGCGGTCGCCGAGCGGATCGGCGACCGCCAGCCCGGGGCCGACGTCACCGCCGCCCAGCTCCGCGCCCGCTCGTGGTGGCAGGGCCCCGAGATCTACGTGGTTGTCGACGACTACGACCTCGTCGCCACGCCTGGCGGCAACCCGCTCAGCGCGCTCTTGCCGTTCCTCGCCCAAGGTCGCGACCTCGGCCTCCACCTGATCACCGCGCGGCGCGTCGCCGGCGCATCGAAGACGCTCTTCGAGCCACTCTCGGCGCGCTGCAAGGAACTCAGCCCGTACGGGCTCGTCCTGTCCGGCGAGCGCGAGGAGGGAGTGCTGCTCGGCAACACGCGGGCAACCCGCCAGCCACCCGGCCGAGGCACGCTCGTCTCCCGCCACCATCCCGCCACCCTCGTCCAGGTCGTCGACCACCCCTGACCCAGGCGAGTGCCTGGAGCCTCAAGCGGTCTCTCGGGCGCAGTCCTGGTGCGGCGCGGGTCAGGCGACCGGGGGAACCACGACGACGCGGCGGCGACGACGGGTGGGTTCCTTACCGTCGTCGCCGCCGAAGACGCCGGCGCCCATCGGCATGAAAGGCATCAACGGCGCGCTACCCCCGGCGTTCGTGGCG
>JAEZFY010000158.1 GCA_023417265.1 Actinomycetes bacterium
GCATCGTACGCCACCGCGGCAAGATCGAATCGACGATCAACAACGCGCGCCGCGCCGGCGCCCGCGAACCTCACGGAGCCGCCTCGACCTCGGCCGCCGCGGCGAGCCGAGCGGCCTGCGCGAGGGGGCGGATCGTGCACCCGTCGAGGTGGTCGTTGACGAGACCCATCGCTTGCATGAAGGCGTAGACGGTGGTCGGCCCGACGAACGACCAGCCGAGCCGTTTGAGCTGTTTGGACAGCGCGGTCGACACGTCGGTGGTGGCGGCCAGGCCGGTGGGCGCCGAGTCGGACAGATCGGCGTGGGGCCAGAAGAACGCCGCCAGGGATCCGTGCTCGGCGACCATCTCGAGCGCTCGTTGGGCGTTGTTGATCGTCGAGCGGATCTTGCCGGCGTGGCGCACGATCCCGGCGTCGCCGAGCAGCCGGTCGACATCGGCCTCACCGAACGCGGCGACCGTGGCGAGGTCGAAGCCGGCGAAGGCGGCCCGGAAGTTCTCGCGCTTGCGCAGGATCGTCAGCCACGACAGGCCCGACTGGAACCCCTCGAGGCACAGCTTCTCGAACAGGCGCGTGTCGCTGTTGGTGCCGAACCCCCACTCGGTGTCGTGGTAGGCGATGTAGTCGGGTGTCGAGGCGCCCCACCAGCAGCGCGAGATGCCGTCGTCGCCGACGACGCATTGACCGGGCCGGGCATCTGTCGCCGGCGTCGTGCTCGCCATTCCCGCCGCTGCGCGTCCCGTGTCGGTCACGCGGCAACGCTAGGCGCGCGTGCGGCCGGAAGTGGTCCTGATCGACCCGTCAGCCGCGCAGCAGGGGCTTTTGCACCTTGCCCATCGCGTTGCGCGGTAGGGCGTCGACGAAGCGCACCTCACGCGGGCGCTTGTGGTGCGACAACGCGGCCCCGACGTGCTCGATCAACTCCGTCGCGCTGACCGTGTCGGCGGCTACCACGAAGGCGACGATCCGCTCGCCGAGGTCATCGTCGGGCACACCCACGACGGCGACCTCGGCGACGGCGGGGTGGCCGAGCAGGGCGGTCTCGACCTCGCCCGCGCCGACCTTGTAGCCGCCGCTCTTGATGATGTCGATCGACGCCCGTCCGACGATGCGGTGGAACCCGCCGGCGTCGATCACGGCCGCGTCGCCGGTGCGCCACCAGCCGTCGCTGGTGAACTCGGCGGCGGTGCGTTCGGGTTGACCGAGGTATCCGGAGAACACGGTGGCCCCACGGATCTGCAGGCCGCCGATCGTGGCCCCGTCGGCGGCGAGGACGGCCCCGTCGTCGTCGACGAGCCGCGACTCCACGCCGCTGATCGGGGTGCCCACCCAACCGGGCCGGCGCTCGCCGTCGTGGCGGGTGCTCAACGTGATCAGCGTCTCGGTCATCCCATAGCGCTCGAGCGGTGCGTGCCCGGTGAGGTGGACGAGCTGATCGAACACGGGCACCGGTAAGGCGGCACTGCCCGACACGAGCACCCGCGCGGCGGCCAGCGCCCGTGCCGCGTCCGGGGCGGCGACCACGCGCGACCACACGGTGGGCACACCGAAGAACATCGTCGCCCCGGCGGCGGCGGCTGCGGCGTAGCGCTCGGGCAGCGGCCGGCCGGTGTGCATCAGTCGCGAACCCACCCGCAGCGGCCCGAGCATCCCGAGGATCAGGCCGTGCACGTGGAACAGCGGCAGGCCGTGACACAGCGTGTCGGCAGGTGTCCAGCCCCACGCCTCGGCGAGCCCGTCGAGCCCGGCCGCGATCGCACGGTGCGGGATCACGGCACCCTTCGGCAATCCGGTCGTCCCCGACGTGTACATCACGAGCGCCGGCGACTCGGGATCGGGCCGAGCCGGGGTACGCCCGCCCGCACCGCTGACCGGGATCGGGACGCGGGGCAGGCCGACGTCGGGCCAGTCCGGGTCGCCGAGCACCAGTTCGGCCCCCGAGTCGCGCAGGATGTGCGCGCGTTCGCCAGGCCCGGCGTCGGCGGCGACCGGCACCACCGGCGTGCCCGAACGCAACCCGGCGACGACGCCGATCAACGTGTCGAGGGTGGGCGTGCCCGGCACGGCCACGCTCGCCGCGCCGGCGAACCGTTCGGCGAGCGCATCGGCGCGGCTCGCCAGCTCGGCCCACGACGAGGTTGCCCCGTCGACCGACACTGCGTCGGGATGATCACCGAACTCGCCCGTCAACGCCCGCAGCACGGCGTCATCGTCGCCGTCCGTCGGTCCGGTCCGCAACTCGTCGTCGTGATACGCCCCTTCGCCTGGACGCCCGTAAATGTGTGTCATAGGATGGTGCGGTGACGCCGCCCGACCCGACCGCGCCCCCGTCCGCGCCCCCGACCGCCGCTGCCGATCGAGGCGACTCCCGGTCCGAGGACGACGCCCGCCAGCAGCATTTCGACGCGCTGATCGACGCCGACGCCCGGATCGAACCCACCGACTGGATGCCCGACGACTACCGCCAGTCGCTGATCCGCCAAGTCGCCCAGCACGCCCACTCCGAGATCATCGGCATGCAACCCGAAGGTGCCTGGCTCACCCGTGCGCCCTCGCTGCGCCGCAAGGCGATCCTCACCGCCAAGGTGCAGGACGAAGCCGGGCACGGGTTGTACTTGTACGGGGCGACCGAGACGCTCGGTGTCGACCGGGCCGAGCTACTCGACCGGCTCCACACCGGCCGCCAGAAGTACTCGTCGATCTTCAACTATCCCACCCCGACCTGGGCCGACGTCGGCGCGATCGGTTGGCTCGTCGACGGCGCCGCGATCATGAACCAGGTGCCCCTGTGCCGCTGCTCCTACGGGCCGTACGGGCGAGCGATGGTGCGGATCTGCAAGGAGGAGTCGTTCCATCAACGCCAGGGATTCCAGATCATGTTGACGCTGGCCAACGGCACGCCTGCCCAGCGCGAGATGGCGCAGGGTGCGCTCGATCGCTGGTGGTGGCCGACGCTGATGATGTTCGGCCCGCCTGACGCGGCGTCGGTCCACGGCAGCCGCTCGATGCGGTGGGGCATCAAGCGCTTCGGCAACGACGAGTTGCGGCAGCGCTTCGTCGACGCCACCGTGCCGCAAGCCGAACTGCTCGGGCTGACGATCCCCGACCCCGAGTTGCGCTACGACGCCACCACCGAGCACTGGGTGACCGGCCCGATCGACTGGGACGAATTCGCCCGCGTGGTCGGCGGCGACGGCCCGTGCAACGCCGAGCGGATGGCCGTCCGCCGGGCTGCCCACGCCGACGGCGCGTGGGTGCGCGCGGCGGCCACCGCGTACGCGGCCAAGCGCGCCGCCGCGCGGGCCGAGGCCGCCGCGTGACCGACCTCGCCGCGCCGAGCAGCGCCAACTGGCCGCTGTGGGAGGTGTTCGTGCGCGCCCGCCGCGGGGTCAGCCACGTCCACGCCGGCACCGTCCACGCACCCGACGCCGAACTCGCCCTGCAGCACGCCCGCGACCTGTTCACGCGGCGCTCCGAAGGCGTCAGCTTGTGGGTCGTGCGGGCCACCGACATCACGGCCAGTAACCCCGACGACCGCGGCGCCCTGTTCGACCCGGCGCGCGACAAGACGTTCCGCCACCCCACCGACTTCGAGCTCCCCGACGAAGTCGCCAACATGTGATGGCGCCCTGCTGATGCCGCTCGTCGACGAGGTGCTGCGCCACGGCGACCGGGCCCTGATTCTCGCCCAACGCCTGCTCGAACAGGTCGCCCACGCCCCCGAGATCGAGGAGGACATGGCGCTCGCCAACATCGCCCTCGACCTGCTCGGCCAAGCCCGGGCGCTGTACACGTGGGCAGGCACGCTCGACGGGTCCGGCAACGGCGAGGACCACTACGCCTACTGGCGCGACGCCGACGAGTTCACCAGTCCGCTGCTGGTCGAGCAGCCCGCTGACGACTTCGCCCACGTCATCGTGCGCCAGTACCTGCACGACGAGTTCGCGCTCGCCTACTGGCAACACAGCGAGTGGGAGCTCGCCGGCAAAGCGGTCAAGGAGACCGCCTACCACCGGCGCCACTCGCAGGCGTGGGTCGTGCGGCTCGGCGACGGAACCGACGAGAGCCACCGGCGCGCACAAGCCGCGCTCGACGCCCTGTGGCCGTTCGCCGACGAGCTGTTCGCCGGGTCGCAGGCGCTGCGCCCGGAGTGGGACGCGGCCGTGACGGCCACGCTCGCCGAGGCGACGCTGACGCTGCCGCGCGTGCTCCCGGCCGAGCCGGTGCACGAACACCTCCCCGGCATCCTCGCCGAACTGCAATCGGTCGCCCGCACCCACCCCGGAGCGACGTGGTGACGCCGCCGGCCGGGCAGGCGACCGATCGCGCCACGACACTCACCGAACAAGTACACGACGTGCCCGACCCGGAGCTGCCCCACGTCACGATCGGCGACCTCGGCATCGTCCGATCCGTTGCGGTCGCGGGCCAGGTGGCACGCGTCGTGTTGACCCCCACCTACAGCGGCTGCCCGGCGACCGAGCAGATCGCCGACGACGTCGCCGCTGCAGTCCGTGCTGCCGGGTTCGAGCCGATCGTGACGACCGTGCTCGCCCCGGCCTGGACGACCGAGTGGGTCACGCCCCGCGGTCGGGCCCGGCTGGCCGCCGCTGGCATCGCCCCACCCGGCGAGATCGTCGCCTGCCCACGCTGCGATTCGCAGCTCGTGCGGCCCGTCGCACACTTCGGCAGCACCGCCTGCAAGGCGCTGTACACGTGCCAGGCGTGCCGCGAACCGTTCGAACGCTTCAAGCCGATCTGATGGCTGCGACGCCACGGCAAACGTTCGAGCGGCTCGTCGTCACGACGGTCGAGCACGACCCGCACGACTGCGTGCTCGTCACGTTCGACACGTCGGGCAACGCCGACCGCTTCGCGTTCACGCACGGCCAACACGTCAACCTGCGCCGCCACTTCGACACCGACGGCGGACCGGTCGACGTGCGTCGCAGCTACTCGATCTGCTCGACCGCCCCCGATGGCGGATTGCGGATCGCGATCCGCGAAGTGCCGGGCGGGGTGTTCTCGACGTGGGCCACCCGCGAGCTGCAACCCGGCGACGAGGTGGAGGTGAGCCCGCCGGCCGGACACTTCACGCACACGCTCGAGCCGGCGGTCGGGCGCACGTACTCGCTGTTCGCCGCCGGATCGGGTATCACCCCGCTGTACTCGGTGGCCGCCACCGTGCTCGCCACCGAACCGCTCAGCCGCGTGTCGCTGGTGTACGTCAATCGCAGCGCCCGCACGACGATGCTCGTCGACGACCTCGAGGACCTCCGCGACCGCTACCTCGGCCGGTTCGCGATCAGCTACGTGTTCACGCGCGAACAGTCCGACAGCGCAGTGCTGTCGGGGCGACCCGACCGGGCCCACCTCGACGCCCTGATCGCGGCCCGCCTGCTGCCCGCCGACGCCGACCACGTGTACCTCTGCGGGCCGATCGAGCTCACCGACCTGGCACGCACGGCGCTGCTCGCCGCCGGCACCCCATCCGAACGGATCCACCGCGAGATCTTCACCACCAAGCAGCAGGGCATGGTGACGCTCACCCCACAGGCGGTCACGGCGACCTCGGTGGTGATCGCCAGCGGCACGGCGACCCTGCACGGCCGGGCGACCGAGTTCGAGATGTACGCCGGCGACACGGTGCTCGACGCCGTTCAGCGGGTGCGCCCCGACGCCCCGTTCGCATGCCGCAGCGGCGTCTGTTCGACCTGCCAGGCGGTGGTGGTCGACGGCACGGTCGACATGGCGGTCAACTACGGCCTCACCCCCGACGAGGTCGAGCGCGGCTACGTCCTGACCTGCCAGGCCACCCCCACCTCCCCCACCGTCACCCTCGACTTCGACGCCTGATCCCCGCGCGCCCCGGACGCGGCCCGTCCGCG
>JAEZFY010000162.1 GCA_023417265.1 Actinomycetes bacterium
CACCCAGGTCACCCCCGGCGTCACCGGGCCCGCCGCCGCAGCGGCAGCTACCACGGTCGTCGCCGGCACCACCCCGCGGGTCGACCCGTACCGCCAGGCGGGGCCGACCGCCGCCCACCCTCCGATCGCCGGGGCGCCCACCACCGCGCTCCCGGCCCGCGGCCCGGCCGACATGTCGCACTACCCGCCCGGCGCCTCGCCCGAGGCGCGCTACTACCAGGACAGCAACTCGCGCACGGGGTGGTACGCGCTCGCCGCGTTCATCGCCCTGATCGCGCTCGCCGCCGGTGGCGTGCTGCTCTACCAGGGCCTCACCAAGGAGAACGAGCGCACGTCGGAAGGCGTCACGCTCGCCAATTACGTCGGGCGGCCGATCACCGAAGCCGTCCAGGAACTGCAGGCGCTCGGGCTCACCACGGTGGCCACACCGCGCGCCAACCCGCTCGTCGGCGAAGAGATCGTCTACGAAACCAACCCGGCGGCCGGGGTGGTGGTGCCGCGCGACACACCCGTCGAGCTGATCTACAACCCGACGCAGACGCTTGTCACCGTGCCGAGCGTCGAGAACCTCGACCTCGCCACCGCCCAGGCGCGCCTCACCGAAGCCGGCTTCCAGAACCAGGTGGTGTCGGAGGAGAACGAAGAAGTCGCCGAAGGCCACGTGATTCGCACCGAACCGCCGGCCGGCGAGTCGGTGCGCCAGGACACCGTCATCACGATCGTCGTCTCGGGCGGGCCGGGCACCGTGTTCATCCCCGCCGACATCATCAACACCCCGGCCACCAGCGCCCAGGCGCGGCTCGAATCGGCCGACTTCGGGCTCGAGGTGACGATCCGCTTCCAGCCCGACGACGCGATCCCCGCCGACACCGTGATCGCCACCGACCCCCCGGTCAACACCCGGGTCGAGCGCGGCCAGCTCGTCACGCTGATCGTCAGCTCCGGGCCGGGCCAGTCGCGGGTACCGGTCCTGATCGGGCAGAGCGAGGCGTCGGCCCGCAACGTGCTCAGCGCCTCCGACCTCGAGGTCAACGTCACCTACGTCGAGGTCCGCCCCGGGCACCCCAGCGACGGCACGGTCACCGAGCAGTCGCCGCTCGCCGGGCAGATGGTCAACAAGGGCACGGTCGTCAACATCGTCGTCGCCCAAGCCACCGAAGCGGTGACCACCACGCTCCCGCCGACCACCACGACCACCACCACGACCGTCCCGGCCACAACGACCACCGTCGCCGCCCCCACCACACCCCCACCCGGCACCACCCCCGCCCCGTAACCGCCGGCCGCGCGCGAGTGCCGGGCGGCGCGCTATCCGTTGCTCAGGTCGGTGGCGGCCGCTCGTAGGCTCCGGGGGTGCCGCGGATACTGGTGATCGACTCGTACGACTCGTTCGTCTACAACCTCGTCCAGTACCTCGGTGAGCTCGGCGCCGAACCGATCGTGCACCGCAACGACGCACTGACGGTCGACGCGGCACTCGACCTGCAGCCCGACGGTGTGCTCCTGTCGCCCGGGCCGGGCCGTCCCGAGGACGCCGGCATCATCTGCGCCGCGATCCCCGCCTTCGCCGAACGCGGCGTCCCCGTGTTCGGGGTGTGCCTCGGCCATCAGGCGATCGGGCACGTGTTCGGCGCCGCCGTGGTGCGCGCCCCGGAGCTGATGCACGGCAAGACGTCACCCGTCGAGCACCACGGCGAAGGCGTGTTCGCCGGCCTGCCGTCACCGCTCACGGCGACCCGCTACCACTCGCTCGTGCTCGACCCGGCCACCCTGCCCGACGAACTGGCCGTCACCGCCCGCACCGCCGACGGCACGGTGATGGGCGTACGCCACCGCACGCTGCCGATCGAAGGCGTGCAATTCCACCCCGAGAGCATCCTCACCGGGTGCGGGCACGACCTGCTGCGCAACTTCCTCGACGCCACCGCCACGCGCACGTCGTAACCTGCGCACCCGTCCGGTCCGCGCTCGCCGAGCGCAGGCAGATAGGCTCGGTTCGTTATGGCTCCACCGAAGAGGAAGACCGTCGGCGGTCGCACCACCGCAAAGGGCACGCAGCCCGGCGACGTGCGGCGGGTGCCCGTCAACGAGGAGCTCGGCGGCGTTTCGGCGTCGTCGCGGTACACCCCGCCGACGTCGCACAAGGACCAGCTGCCGGTCCCGTGGATCCCGTACCTGATGATCGCCCTGCTCGCCCTCGGCGTGGTGGCGATCATGGTCAAGAACCTCGCCTTGCAGGACAGCACGTGGCTCACCCTGGTGGGCCTCGGGTTCATCCTCGGCGGGTTGTACACCGCCACCAAGTGGCGCTGACGCCGCCGGCGTCATCGCGTTCCGCCACGCAAACGGGCGCTTGTCCACACGCCGAGCGCCGACTCCCCGTTCGCCATCCCCAGCTTATCCACAGGCTCTGCCGCGTGGTTTTTCGGCGCCCGGCCGCGGATCAGTCGTAGAGCGGGGCGACGACGGTCATCTCCTCCAAGCAGTGCTTGGGGGGTGGCGGATCGTCATCGGGGGCGAGCATCAACCTCAACTCCACCCCGCAGACCTCGCACCGATACCGCATGTTCACCTTGCGCAACTCGCCCGGCTCGGGCGGCGGGGCGGGCGGCGCCGAGAGCGCCTTGAGAATCGCCATCCCGCCACGCCACAGCACCACCATCAGCACCAGCCCGGCGAGAAACCAGACCACGCTGCCCACAGATGCGGCGATCAGCACGCAACTCAGGGTACCCCGTTATCCCCAGACGCTGTGGGGGAACCCTCAACCGCTGCTCAAGCCACCCGTTCGAGCAGCAGGGCGTTGGCCATCCCGCCCCCTTCACCGATCGTGGCGACCCCGTAGCGTCCGCCACTGCGGTGCAACTCGTGCACCAGCGTGGTGACGATCCGGGCCCCCGACGCACCGAGCGGATGGCCGAGCGCAATCGCCCCACCGTTGACGTTGACCCGCTCGAGATCGACGTCGCCCGCCAACTCACGCTGCCACGCCAACACCACCGAGGCGAACGCCTCGTTGACCTCGAACAGATCGACCTCGCCGACGGCAACCCCCGCCCGCTCGAGCAACTTGGTGGTGGCCGGAGCGCATCCGGTGAGCATCAGCCGCGGATCGCTACCGGCGACGGCGTAACCGGCGCAGCGGGCGCGCGGGCGCAGGCCGAGCTGTTCGGCACGCGTGGCACTCATCAGCAGCACCGCCGCCGCACCGTCGCTGATCTGGCAGGCGTTGCCGGCCGTCACCCGGCCGCCCTCGAGGGCGGGACGGAACACCGGCTCGAGTCGGGCGAGGCCCTCGGGGGTGGTCGGGCGGACGCCCTCGTCGCGGCTCACCGGCGTGCCGTCGCTGCCGGCCACCGGCACGAGCTCGGCGTCGAAGCGTCCCTCGAGCACCGCCCGCTGGGCGCGGCCCTGCGAGTGGGCGGCGTACTCGTCCATGTCGGCGCGGGTGATGTCCCACCGGTCGGCGATCAGCTCGGCGGCGAGACCCTGGGCGACGAGCCCGCCGACGTCGGAGTAGCGCGCCCCGAGCCGCGGCCCGAACGGGTAGCCGTAGCGCCCGTCGGCCATCGAGGCCCCCATCGGCACCCGCGTCATCGCCTCGACACCACCCGCCACCACCACGTCATAGGCGCCGGCGGCGATGCCCTGGGCGGCGAAGTGCACGGCCTGCTGCGCTGACCCGCACTGCCGATCGACGGTGACGCCCGGCACGTGCTCGGGCCACCCGGCTGCGAGCACCGCGTTGCGGGCGACGTTGACCGCCTGCTCGCCCACCTGCATCACGCAGCCGAGCACCACGTCGTCGACGGTGCCCGGGTCGAGATCGTTGCGCTCGACGAGCGCACACAGCAGCTCAGACACCAGATCGACCGGATGCCAGTGGCGCAAGCGACCGTCGTGCTTGCCGATCGGGGTGCGCACGGCGTCGACGATCACGACGTCGATCGGAGACCCGGCCACCCGCCGAGTCTGACGCGCAGCCTCCGGCGCCGCAGAAGCGGGCGAAAACCGGCAACAATGGCGCGATGACCCGAGCGACGATCGCCGAGGTCGAGGAGCTGGTCCGGGGCGCCACGGTGCCCACCCGCTTCGTCGACCTGCTCAACGCCCACCCCGACAGCGTGGTCTTCCGGGCCAAGCCGGGCGGGCCCGGCACGGACGGCTGGGAGGAGTACACGATCGCCGCCGTCGCCGAGCGCGCTGGTCAGGTCGCGGCCGGGCTCCAGGCCGCCGGCGTCGAGGTCGGCGAGCGGGTGCTGCTGATGATGCGCAACCGACCCGAGTTCCACTGGCTCGACCTCGGCGCCCAGCTCGTGCGGGCGACGCCCGTGTCGATCTACAACTCGTCGTCACCCGACGAAATCGCGTTCCTCGCCGGCGACGCCAGCGCCCGCGTGGCCATCGTCGAGGACGCCGGGTTCCTCGACCGGATCCTCGCCGTGCGCGGCGCAATCCCCACGCTCGAGCGGGTCTACGTGATGGAGGCCCCCGGCGGCGACCTGCCCGACGGGGTCGCCCCGGCCAGCGAGCTGTACCAACACGGCACCGCCGACGTGCGCGCGCTCGCCGCCGACACCAGCCCCGACGACCTCGCCACGCTGATCTACACCTCGGGCACCACCGGCCCACCGAAGGGCGTGATGATCTCGCAGTACAACGCGATCTACGCGTCCGAGATCATCCGCCTCGCGCTCGAGCGCGACAAGGAGGACATGCTCGGCTGGACGGTCATCTCGTACCTGCCGATGGCGCACATCGCCGAGCGAGTCGTCAGCCACTACAACGGGTTGATCTTCGGTCCGCTGGTGACGTCGTGCCCCGACATGAACCAGCTCAGCGCCTACCTCGCCGAGGTACGCCCGCAGCTGTTCGTCGGTGTCCCGCGGGTGTGGGAGAAGATCTACGCCGGCGTCAACGCCGTGCTCTCCGGCGACCCCGAGCGGGCCGCCCAGTTCAACGACGGCATCGCCGAAGCGATCGCGCTCAACCGGCTCGAGCTCGAACGCCCGCTCACCGAGGACGAGCAGGCCACCCGCGAGTTCCTCGACGCAGTCGCCTTCGCGATGGTGCGCGGCGTGATCGGCCTCGACCGGGTCGAAGTCGCGGTCGCCACCGCAGCGCCGATCCCAGCCCCGATGATCGAGTGGTTCAACGCCATCGGCGTGCCGTTGTCGGAGGTGTACGGCATGTCCGAGTCGGCAGGACCGATCACGTGGTCGCCGTACCGCAACAAGCCCGGCCGGGTCGGCCAGGCGTACCCCGGTATGGAGGTGCGCATCGCCGAGGACGGCGAGGTCATCTGCCGCGGCGGCAACGTGTTCGTCGGCTACCTCAACCAGCCCGGCAAGACCGCCGAAACCGTGATCGACGGGTGGCTCCACTCGGGCGACATCGGCGAGCTCGACGACGAGGGCTACCTGCGGATCTTCGACCGCAAGAAGGAGCTCATCATCACCTCGGGCGGCAAGAACATCAGCCCCGCCAACATCGAGGCAGCACTGAAGATGATCCCGCTCGTCGGCCAAGCCGCGGTGATCGGCGACGGGCGCAAGTTCGTGTCGGCCCTGCTCGTGCTCGACCCCGAGGCTGCGCCCGTGTGGGCGGCCCGCCACGGCCACGAAGGCATGGCCCTCACCGAGCTCGCCCACCTCCCCGAGCTGCGCGCCGAGATCCAAACCGCCGTCGACGCGATCAACGAGCAATTCGCCCAGGTCGAGCAGGTCAAGAAGTTCCTCGTGCTCGGCGAGGAGTGGCTCCCCGACTCCGACGTGCTGACACCGACGATGAAGCTCAAGCGGCGTGGCATCCACTCGCGGTACGCCGCCCAGATCGACGCCCTCTACGACTGATCGGCCGGCCAGTACTTGTTCACCGCGCTGCGGTAGGTCTGGTTCATCGCCCGCCACAACGTGCGGCCCCGCGGGGTCAACTCGATGTCGACCGCCCGGTGGTCGCTCGGATCGCGCCCCGGGACGCGCTGCACCCAGCCCTCCTCCTCGAGCCGATCGAGGCGCCGGCTGAGCGTGGCCCGCGGGATCCCGAGCCCCGACGCGACGTCCTGCGGGCGCGCCCGTCCACCGAGTTGACGCAGCTGGGCGAGCACGTCGAACCACGCCAACGGCACCGCCCACTCGGCCTGCAGATCGGAATCGATCGCCCGCGCCACCCGGTCGACCGTCGCCCGCGTGCGCGCCCACTCGGCCAAGCGGGCAGGGTCGAGCTGCGGCACGGCGCGAGCCGGGTCAGGCGGTGGCGGCCAGCGCCGCCGCGAACGCGGCGACCGCCTCGTCGATCTCGGCCGCGGTGACGACGAGGGGCGGCATCCACCGGATCACGTCGCCCTGATAGCCGGCGCTCATCAACAGCAAGCGCCCCTGCTCGCGGCAATGCGCGAGCACGGCCGCCACCCGCTTGGCGTCGCTGAAATGGGTGGCCACCATCAGGCCGGGGCCGCGCACCTGGACGATGCCCGGATGCTGCTCGGCCAGCTCGCTGAGCGCCGCCGAGAGCTGCTCGCCGCGCTCGCGCACGTTGGCGAAGAACGCCGGATCACTCATCAAGTCGATCGTCGCCAGCGCCGCCGCGCACCCGAGCGGGTTGCCGCCGTACGTGCCGCCGTGGCTGCCCTTCGGCCAGCGGTCGTCGAGCTCGCGGCGGGTGCCGAGCGCCGAGAACGGGAAGCCCGAGGCGATGCCCTTGGCCATGCACAACACGTCGGGCTCGATGCCGTAACGGTCGATCGCGAACCACTCACCCGTGCGGCCGAACCCCGACTGGACCTCGTCGGCGACGAACAGGATCCCGTGGGCGCGGCAGCGCGCGGCGATGCCCTCGAGGAACGCCCGCGGGGCGGGCACGTAGCCGCCCTCGCCGAGCACCGGCTCGACGATCACGCACGCCGTCTCCGCCGGCGCCGTCTGGGTGGCCAGCAAGCGATCGAACCCGGCCAACGCAGCGGCCACCTCGGCGTCGGCGTCGCCCGCCAACGGGTCGGGGAACGGGGCGACGAACACCCCTGCCGGGAGCGGCGCATGGCCCGCCCGGTAGCCGGTCTTCGAGGTGGTCATCGCCATCGCCATGTGTGTGCGCCCGTGGAACGAGCCCTCGAACACCACCACGTGCGGGCGCCCGGTGGCCTGCTTGGCGAGCTTGACCGCGGCCTCGGTGATCTCGGCACCGGAGTTGGCGAAGAAGAACGTGTCGATGCCGGGTGGCGTGATCTCGGCCAGCCGGGCGGCGAGCGGCTCGAGTAGATCGTGCGTGAACACGTTGACCTGAGCGTGGATGAAGCGCTCGGCTTGGCGGGCGATCGCCGCCGCCACCGCTGGGTGCGCGTGCCCGGTGGAGTTGACGGCGATGCCGGCCGCGAAGTCGAGGTACTCGACGCCGTCGGTGGTGGTGACCCGGCACCCCCGGCCGGAAGCGACCTGCAGCTCGGAGACCTTGAACCACACGTTGGACAGGTGCGACATAGCCGGAGCGTAACCCTGCCGGCTGCGGGTGAACGGCCCGACGCCGGGCTCCGGGCCGTGCGCCAATTAGCGTGCCGGCGATGAGCAGCCTCCCGTTCACACTCGACGAGGTGAACGCCGCGGTCGCCGAGTTCTTCCCCGGCAATCCGAACCACTGCATCGAGATCGGACCGACGTTCGCGGTGGTCGAGTACACCGTGCAGGCCGGCAACATCCGTCCCGGCGGGTTCGTGTCCGGACCCACCCAGTTCGCCGTGATCGACTCGGCGTTGTGGTTCCTCACGTGGGCCGCGCTCCGGCGAATCGAGTTGATGGCGCTGACCTCGGAGCTGTCGATTCGCTACCTGCGCCCCGCCCAGGGCGAACGCGTGGTGTGCCGGGCCGACCTCGAAGCGGTCAGCCGGCGCAGCGTCGTCGGCACCGCCCACGTGTGGTGCGACGACCGCCGCGACAAGGTCACCGCCACCGCCCAAGGCACCTACGCACTCCCCCTCCCCTGACCGTCACATCCGGGGTCAGACCCCCGATGAAACACGTACGATCTCGGCGGTGCAGGTCGTCCCCGTCATCGACATCGGAGGGTGGGGGCGCGGCGACCGGGCCGCCGACGCGCACATCGCCGACGCCGTCGACCGGGCCGGGCGCACCGTCGGGTTCATGCAGATCGTCGGGCACGGCGTGGAGACAGCGACGATCGACCGGCTGGCCGCAGCGATCGACACGTTCTTCGGTGCCCCGGCCGAGTTCAAGAGCCGCTACCGCAGCCCGCGCCCCGAGATCAACCGCGGCTACTCACCACCGCGCTCGGAACGGCTGAGCTACAGCCTCGGCGTGATCACCCCCGACGACCTGTTCGAGGCGTTCAACGTCGGCGCCAGCGCCGCCGACTTCCCCGACGTGACCGGCCTCGACCCCGTCGTGTACGCCGCCAACATCTGGCCCGACAGCGCCGGTTTCCGTCCCGCCGTCGAGGCGTGGGTCGCCGCCGCCGGCCGCGTGGCGCGCACGATGACCGCGATCTTCGCCACCGCGCTCGGCCTGCCGGACGGGTATTTCGCGCCCTACACCGACCACTCGATCGACGTGCTTCGGATCAACCACTACGACGTGCCAGCCGGAATCGCCCTCGCCGACGGCCAGCTCGGCATGGGCGCCCACACCGACTACGGCATCGTCACGATCCTGTGGGCCGACGCGGTGCCCGGGCTCGAGATCTTGCGGCCCGACGGGAGTTGGCTCCCGGTCGTGCCCGAACCGGGCGCACTGTTGATCAACCTCGGCGACCTCACCGAACGCTGGACCAACGACCGCTGGACCTCGACGATGCACCGAGTGCTGCCACCCCGCAACGCCGCCGGCGAACTCGTGCGCCGGCGCTCGGCCGCGTACTTCCATGACGGCAACGCCGATGCCGTGATCAGCACCTTGCCCACATGCCGCGCCGCCGACGGCAGCTCGGCTTACCCCGACGTCACCGTGGCCGACCACCTCGCCGCCAAACTCGCCGGCTCCCGCGGCCTCGAACTCAACACCACCGCCACCCGCGAAGCCGCCCGCATCACCAGCGCGTAAGGAGCCAACCACCGACGAGCAGGGTCGGTCACCGACGCTTACGGTTAGAGGGGGGCGCGGTCGAGGCAGCGGAAGGTGATCGAGAGGCGGGGGCCGGGCTCGGTGCTGAGCTTCGGGATGCAGTGCTCCCAATCGTGTTGGCAAGCACCGCCCATCACGAACAGGTCGCCCTCGCCGAGGCTGTAGCTGATCGACGGGCCGCCGCCCCGCGGTCGCAACCGGAGTGGCCGCGGGCGCCCGACCGACACGATCGCGATCACCGGGTTGGTGACGATGTGGCGGTGCCGGTCGCCGTGCCACGCCACCGAGTCGTGGCGGTCGCGGTACAGGTTGAAGCCGATCGAGTCGAACGGCTCGCCGTAGCGCTCGGCCAACACGCTGCGCATCTCGCCGAGCAGCGGAGTCGGCTCGGGCCGGCCGTCGGCCTTCCACCACGCCGTGAGGCGCGGCTCGTCGACGAACTGCTCGTACATCTTGACGCCCTTGCGCTGGCGTAGCGGGAGCATGCCGACCAGCTCGTCGAACACCTCGTCGGCACCCGCCAGCCAATGTGGCACCCACTCGACCCAGGTGGTGGCGTCGAGATCGCGGCGCTGGGCGTGTGCGAAGGTGTCGTCGAACCGAGCCGGCAAGACCCCGAGCAACGAGCCCTGAAAGAACACATGTTCGATAGTACCGCGATCCGGATCGACGATCCAGGCGACCCCCGCCTCGCCGACTACCGCGAGCTGCGCGACCCCGCCGCCCGGCGCCGGATAGAGGGCGACGAGTTCTTCGTCGCCGAAGGCCCGGTCGCGATCGAGCGCCTCCTGGCGTCGGGGCACCGCATCCGCTCGGTGCTGCTGTCGGCCGACAAGTACGCCCGCATGGCCGAACAGCTCGGCGACGCCACGACCTACATCGTCGACCGGGCGGTGCTCGCCGAGCTCACCGGATTCGACCTCCACCGCGGCGCGATCGCCGCCGCCGACCGGCGCCCCCACCCGACGCTCACCGAGGTGCTTGCCGCGGCTCGTACCGTGGCCGTGCTGGAAGGCCTCAACGACCCCGAGAACCTCGGCGCGATCGCCCGCTCCGCGCGGGCGCTCGGCGTCGACGCGCTCGTGCTCGACCCCACCTGCATCGACCCGTACACGCGCCGCACCGTGCGCGTGAGCATGGGGGAGATCCTGTTCCTCCCGTCCGCCCGGGTGCCCGCCGACGAGTGGCCGCACGTCGCCCTGGCGACGATCCACGATGCCGGGTTCGCCTCGTGGGCGCTCACTCCCGCCCCGGACGCGATCGACATCTGGTCGCTCACCCGGCCCGCCAAGGTGGCGCTGCTGCTGGGCGCCGAGGGGCCCGGCCTGTCGGCGGCGGCGATCGGGTCGGCGACGGCGCGGGTGCGCCTACCGATCCATCCCGACGTCGACTCGCTCAACGTCGGAGCGGCCGCGGCGGTGGCGTTCGCGGTTGCCGGTCGGGCTACGAATCCGACCTGATCCCGCCCATCGCCCGGATCAGCTGGCGATGGACGTCGGTGGCGCTGTCCTCGAACGTCACCCCGAGATGCACCGAGGGCGCATCACCTTCCGCACCGTCGGCGGCCGCCGGCTCGACGCGGCGAACCCGAATCTTGCCGGCCCACCGGCGGTACACGAGGTCGAACGTTGCGTCGGCAACGAACGCGTCGACGGCGGGCACGCGCACACGCGCCCCGCTGGCCGACACGTCGACGACTTCACCGTCGACGCGGCCGTTGGCGTGCTTGACCGTCACCGGGAGAGCGTCCATCGCCAAACGCACGGCACCGCGGCCGGCGACGCCGGCGAGCTCGGCGGGGCGGGCGAGCGTGACCCATGCCCCGTCGACGTGCGTCACCGACGTGTCGTAGGCGCGGCCGGCGAGCTCGACCGTCACCGGCGTGCCGGGGCGGAACGAGGGCGAGCGTTTGACCATCTCGACCATCAGGAAGTCGTCGTTGAACGCGGCGAGCACGCCGGCGTATTCGATGCCGCCGTCGGCGGACAGCGCCACCGGCGTGCCCGCCCGGAGCGAGTTCTCCTCCATGCGCTCATCCTCCCACTTCCATCGGCGGCCGCCCAGACACCAGCACAGCGGTAATTCGTGACACGCTTGAGCGATGGAACTCCCGATTTCACGGTTCCCGACGGTCGACCTCGACGACCTTCCCGACGACGTCCGCGAGCCGATCCGGGCGATCGCCGAGAAGTCGGGGTTCGTTCCCAACGTGTTCCTCGCCCTGGCCCACCGCCCCGCCGAGCTGCGCGCGTTCATGGCGTACCACGACGCCCTGATGGACAAGACCGACGGGCTTTCGAAGGCCGAGCGGGAGATGATCGTGGTCGCCACGTCGGGCGCCAACAACTGCCTGTACTGCGTCGTCGCCCACGGGGCGATCCTGCGGATCCGCTCGAAGCGCCCCGAACTCGCCGACCAACTGGCGACCAACCCGCTCCAGGCCGACCTGTCCGACCGCGAGCGGGCGATCGTCACGTTCGCCCTCGACGTCGCCACCGACCCCGCCGCGATCGAGGACACCGACCTCGACTGGCTCCGCCAACAGGGCCTCACCGACGACGAGATCTGGGACATCGGCGCGATCGCGGCGTTCTTCTCGATGTCGAACCGGCTCGCCCACCTCGGAGCGATCCGGCCCAACGCCGAGTTCTTCACGATGGGACGTTGAGTGGAATAGGGCGCTGGGTAGTCCTGTTGGAGCGATGTTCTCATGAGCGACCGATCCGACTGGTTCCCCCACGCCACACTCGCCGCGGCGACGATCGCGCTCGTCGTCGCGGCCGGGTTCGCACTCACGTCCGGCGGTGGTGACGCAGCGGACGCCGCACCGCTTGGCGAGCGGCCGGAAAGTTCGCTCCCATTCGGCGCTCCGGTCGCCCTCGACGACGGCGCCGTCGCCGACCCCGAAGCCGACCCCACCGAGATCGTCGCCGACGCCGCCACGGCGATGGGCGCCGTCACCAGCGTCGAGTTCCACCTCACCCGCGAGGGCGCCCCGGTGTTCGTCGACCAGTTCGAGTCGATCGCCGTCGACGCCGCGATCGGTCAGTTCACCGTGCCCACCCGGGCGGCGGCCACGCTCGACGTCACCGTCGACGGCAGCCTGCGCACCCGCATCGGCGCGGTCGCGATCGATGACGAGGTGTGGATGTCGAACCCGGTGACCGGCCGGTTCGAAACGCTGCCCGCCGGATACGACATCGACCCGTCGCGCTTCTTCGACCCGAAAGGCGGGTGGCAGCCCTTGCTCGAACACCTCACCGACCTCGAACTGCTCGGCGTCGACGACCGCGGCGGCGAGCGGTGGCACGTGCGCGGTACCGCCCCCGCGGCCGACGTCGCCAACATCACCGTCGGCCTCGTGCAGGACCAGGACGTCAGCGTCGAGCTGTGGGTGCACCCCACCACCTCACTCGTCACGGCGATGGAGTTCGACACGGAGCTCGGCGGCGGCACCGCCCAGTGGGAGCTCGAACTGGCGCGCTACGGCGACGCCTTCACGATCGAGCGGCCGGCGCTCGAAGGCGACGGATGAGCGCCGTCACCGAACAACCCAGCCTCGCCGACCCTGCCCGACCTACGGCCGGGCGTCCGGCCCACGTAATCCTGGCGATCGTCGGGTTCTCGGTGTTCGTCGCCGCCGACGACCTCACCGTCGTGTCGACGATGTTGCGCCCGATCATCGGCGACCTCGGCCTCGTCCTCCCCGACGGCCTCGACGACGCGGCGTGGGTCGTCAACGCCTACCTCATCGCCTTCCTCGCCGTGATGCCGCTCGCCGGACGGCTCTCCGACGTGTTCGGCCGGCGGGCCACGTTCACCGCGGCGTACCTGCTGTTCCTCGCCGGCACGATCCTGATCCCGCTGTCGACCTCGTTCGACCAGCCGTTCCGCTGGTTCCTCGCCGGCCGCGTCCTGACCGCGCTCGGCGGCGGGGCGATGGTGCCGATCGCGCTCGCCGTTGTCGGCGACGTGTACCCCGAGGGCGAGCGCTCGCGGGCGCTCGGCACGCTCGGCGCGATCGAGACGCTCGGCTGGGTGTGGGGGCCGCTGTACGGCGCGATCCTCGTGCGCCTTCTGTCGTGGCAATGGCAGTTCTGGCTCAACGTGCCGCTCGGCATCGGAGGCTTGATCGCCGTGCAGTGGGCGCTACGCGACCACCGCCGCCCGGCACAACGCCCGCACATCGACTGGCTCGGCGCGGCGCTGCTCACCGCCACGCTCGTGTCGCTCAACGTGGCCCTGCTCGGCTCGGCCCAGATCCAGAGCGTCACCGGGCTCGACGAGCTCACCGGCGGCACGTCGAACATGAACTGGCTGTTCCCCGTGGCGTTCGCCGCCGCCGTCGGGTTCGGTGTGTCGCAATGGTGGGCGCTCAAGCGCGGCGCCGATCCGTTGATCGACCCGCGCCTGTTCCGCGGGCGCAACCTCGTCGTCGCCCTGATCGCCAACTTCGCCGTCGGCGCCGCGCTCGTCATCGCGATGGTCGACGTACCGCTGTTCGTCAACGCCCTCGAAGTCGACCTGGAGCGCTCCGCCGTCGTGGCGGGTGCCGTGCTCTCCGCCCTGACCGCGGCGATGGCCGTCACGTCGTGGCTCGGCGGACAACTCGCCCATCGAACGTGGTACCGGCCGCCCCTGCTGGCCGGGGTGGCGCTGGCGACGGGGGCGTTCGCCTGGATGGGCGCCACCTGGTCGTCCGACGCCCCGTATTGGCTGTTCGCGATTCAACTCGGCGTTCTCGGCGCCGGACTCGGACTCACCGTCGCTCCCACCACCAGCGCCGTCGTCGACGCCGCGCCCCCGGCCCAGCGCGGCGCCGCGGCAGGCTTGGTGATGGTCGTCCGCCTGCTCGGCCTCAGCGTCGGTCTGTCGGCGCTCACTGCGTGGGGGTTGTCGCGCTTCAACGAGCTACGCGCCACGCTCGAACTGCCCCCGATCGGTTCGCCCGGCTTCGAGGACGCGCTCGTGGCCGCCCAAGCCGACCTCACCGCCCAAGCAATCGCCGAAACGTTCACCGCCGCGGCGGTCGTCGTCGGCGTGGCGCTGCTCGCCACGGCGGCGATGCGGCGCATGGAACTGCCCGCCCACTCGCTCGAAACCGGAGACCGCGCCATGACCGACCAGCTCGCCGACATCGACGCCGCCGAGCACGACGACACACCCGTCGAACCGCGCGTCGACACCGGCGACCTCACCCCGGCGACGTCGGTGGGCAGCCGCGAGGCCGACGAGGTGCTCGGTCAACTGGTCGCCCTGCAGCGGCGCACGAACCTGCTGGTCGGCGCGCTCGGCCTGCTGCTGCTCGGCGCGCTGGCGATGATCGCCGTGCTGTTCAACCGCGTCGGCGACGCCCGCGACGAAGCCGCCGCGGCGCGCGCCGCCACCGCCGTCACGCCCGGCGGGGTCACCGCCGACGTGCAGGCCGAACTCGACACGCTCGCCGCCGACCTCGCCCGCGTCGAGGCCGGGGCCGCGCTGTACGCGTCCCAGCTCGAGGGCTACCAGGAGCTGTTCGCCGAGGCCGGCCCAGGCATCGCCGAAGGGGTCGAGGAGGCGATCGCCGGGCTGCGCGACTTCGGGTCGTCCACGCTGGAATTCGAGCTGCCGCTCGAGCAGACCGTCGAAGTGCCGATCAAGACCGAGATCCCGATCAACCAGTCGTTCGAGACGACGATCGAGGTCGACACCCCGCTCGGGTTCAGTGTGCCGATCGACGTCGTCGTGCCCGTCGACGTCGTGGTCCCGGTCGACCTCACCGTCGACATCCCCGTCAACGAAACCGTGCCGATCGAGATCGACGTCAGCCAGACCGAGTTCGCGACCCTCACCGATTCGCTCGCCGAAGGCCTCGAATCCCTGCAAGCGGTCCTCGAAGGCCTCGCCGACCCCCCTTCCCCCTAACCCCGAGTGCCCCGACGCCGTCCCGGGCCAATCCGCCACGCCTCCAGGGCGCTCGCTAGGCGCCGGCGTGGAGGCGGGCGAGGAGTTCGTGGGCGACTCGGTCGGTGGCGTTCTGGAGGCGGCGGAAGTACGTCGTGCGGCTGAGGTGCAGGCGCCGGGCGATCACCTCGTGCGGCGCCGCGTCCCCGAGGTACGCGGCCTCGATCACCGCCCGGTCGACGCGATCGTTGTCGCTGTCGGCGAACACGCCGAGGGCCTGGGTGACGCGCTCGCGCAGCGCCTCCAAGCGGTCCGACGGGGTGCGCCCGAGCCACTCGTAGCCGCTCGCCAGCTCGGCCGGGTCGCGCAGCAAGCGCACGAGGGCGATCGGGTCGAGGTCCGGCGCCGGCGCGGGTGTGGGCGGCGCGGCGCCGGTCTCGCGGTACACCCAGTCGCGCTGGAACCCGAGCAAGCCGCCCGGCCCGAAGTCGACCAGATGGCACTGCAGATGCATCCCGTGACCGACGAAGTCGAGCGCGGGCAGGTGCACCGCGCCGAGGGCCTCGCTGAACTCGACCGCGGCCGGCAGCGCGGGCGTGATCGGCAGGAAGCCATAGCGCGGGTTCGTCACACCGGTAGCCAGGATGCCGCCGACGCCGAGCAGCGACGTCACCTCGCCCATCTCACCGGTGAGGTCGACGGCCTCGCGCCAGAGCACCGCCGAGTTCGTGCGCAACTCCTCGCGGGCGTAGCGCAGCCAGGGCCCGAGCAGCGGGTCGGTGTCGGCGAGGGCGGGCGCGGTGGCCGGGGTGACGGCGACGAAGTACCCGCCCAGCCGGCCCTCGTGATCGCGGGCGACGCCGACGGTGTCGGGCGCATCGTCGAAGAACGGGCGCGTGAGCTGCCACCACTCGGCCGCCCCGACCGAGTCGAGCACGGCCGCGACATACGTAGCGTCGCCCGGCCGCACCCGGTCGATCCGGTAGCGCTGACCGACGTCGGCGGCGAATCCCCAGCGCACGCGTTGATCGAGCACGAGGTACTGGATCGAGGTCGAGAGGGAGGCCCCACCGGCGACCGCCCGGCGGTGGAGGTGGTCGGCGACCCGGCGTCGCAGCACCGCTTCACCGTCGGGGTCGTTGCGGCGCAGGTTGGCGCGCACCGCCTCGGCCACCAGGGCATGCAGGGCGACGCCCTCGGCGAGCGGCTCGGCGAACGTCAGGCCCGCCAACCACTTGAAGCTGTCGTGCGGATCGTCGTCGCCGAGCACATCGGCGAGCAGTTCCGGCGTGGTGACCTTGGTCAACGCCGCCGCGCCGAGCACGCGCCGGCGTTCCGGGGCGACCTCTTCACCGAGCAGGCGGTTGGCGATCTCGGCGAGGGTGGCCCCGCGGGCGCCCGGCTCGCGCCCGGCCGGAAGCGTTTCGGCGCCGACCACCAGCGCCAACGGCCAGCCGCGGCCCTCGCGCACCACCGTGTCGGCGGCGATCGGATCGTCGATGCCGTGGGCAGCCACCAGTGCGGCCGCCTCCGGTGGCTCGAGGGGGCCAAGCCGGATCACGTCGACGACGTGCTCCCAGCCCTGCTCGAACCACGCTGGTGACGGCTCGGCGCGCGAGGCGAAGGCGACCACCGTCGTGTCGGGCAGATCGGGTACCACCAGCTCGCGCAGGAAGCTGTCGAGCGAGGCGATCAGCTCGAACGAGTCGAACACCACGAACGCCGCCGCCGACTCGTGCACGCGCTGCACCGCGGCTTCGATCTGCGACGGGAACGGTGGCACCGTGCGGCCGTCGATCCACACCGTCGTCACGCCCGAGTCGGCAGCCCGCCGAGCGGCCTCACGTAACAGGGCGCTCTTGCCGATCCCGCCCAGGCCGACCACGTGGACGACGCGCGCGGGAACCCGGTCGGCGAGCATGTCGGCGATCCGCGCCAGCTCGGTCTCGCGAGCGACGAAGAGCTCGCTGTCGCGAGCGGCCATCCGGCTGCGGATCGTTCCCACCGGATCCGCACGGTACTTCCCCCGCACCGGCGGGATGCGCGCTCGCGC
>JAEZFY010000172.1 GCA_023417265.1 Actinomycetes bacterium
CCGGGGGCGCGCCGCGGGCCCGCCGACGCGGCCGCATGATGGGGCGACGGGGAGCGGTCGAGGAACGCCATCAGGTCGGCCAGGCGCGGGTCGGCCGGGCGCGGTTGGTTGGGCATGGGGTCGCACGCTACGTCGTCGTCGCTACCGGCGGGTATCCGCGAGGCGGGCGGCCGATCCGGTAGACAAGTGACCATGACTCGCCGCACCAAGATCGTCGCGACGATCGGCCCGGCCAGCGACAGCCCCGCCGCACTCGAGGCGGTGCTGCGCGCCGGCGTCGACGTGGTGCGCCTCAACCTCAGCCACGGCCCCGTCGACTACCACCTCGAGCGCTTGGCGGAGGTGCGCGCGGCGGCCCGCCGGATCGGGCGCACGGGGGGCGTGCTGGCCGATCTGCCGGGCCCGAAGGTGCGCTGCGGCAAGTTCCCCGAAGGCGGGGCGACACTGGTCACGGGCGACACGGTCCGGCTCGTGCCCGGCAACTCGGCCAGCTCGGCGAAGGTGATCGAGATCGACTACCCGACGCTGCTCGAAGACCTCCGGCCGGGCGACCGGGTGATGTTCGGCGACGGGGCGATCAGCCTCCAGGTCACGGCGGTCACCGCCGATGCGGCGATCGCGCTCGTCGAAACCGGTGGCACTCCGCAGGGCCGGCCCGGGGCGCACCTGCCGTCCGAGCGCCTGCGCCTGGCGACGCCCACCGCCCAGGACCTCGTGCTCGCCGAGGCCGTCGCCGCGGCCGGCGTCGAGTACATCGCCGTGTCGTTCGTGCGCACCGGCGCCGACGTCGACGCCGTGCGGGCGGTGGTCGGCAAGCGCGCCGATCTGGTCGCCAAGATCGAAACGTCGGCGGCGCTCGACCACCTCACCGAAGTGATCGAGGCGTCCGATGCGATCATGGTCGCTCGCGGCGACCTCGGGATCGACTGCCCGCTCGAGGACGTGCCGCACCTGCAGAAGATGATCGTGCGGCGGTGCGTCGAGTACGGCATCCCGGTGATCACCGCCACGCAGATGCTCGAATCGATGGTCACCGCCCCGGTGCCCACCCGGGCCGAGGTCACCGACGTCGCCAACGCGGTGTTCGACGGCACCGACGCGGTGATGTTGTCGGGCGAGACCGCGATCGGTCACGACCCGGCGCTGGTGGTGGCGACGATGGCCCGGATCACCGAGCGCGCCGAAGCCGAGGCGTCGTACCGGCGCTGGGCCTCCCGGCTCGGCCGGATCCAGCGCGAGCGGTGGGACTCGTTCAACGACCAGATCACGGCCTCGCTGACCCATGCCGCGTCGCAGGCCGCCGAAGACCTCGGTGCCTCGGCGATCCTGTGCTGCACGAACAGCGGGCGCACCGCCCGGGCGATGGCCCGGTTCCGGCCGAGCTGCCGCCTGATCGGCATGTCGCCGGCGCAGCGCACGGTCAACGCGCTCGCCCTCGTCTGGGGCGTCGACTCGGTTGCCACCGCGGTGTACGCCACCACCGACGAGATCGTGTGGTACGCGGTCGAGACCGCCGTCCACCAGGAGCTCGTCAAGCGCGGCGACACCGTGATCGTGCTCGCCGGCTCGCCCGATCGTCCGGAGGGCACGGCCGCCGACGTCTTGCGCATCGTCCAGGTCGCGTGAACCCGCCCGCCGCCGTCTGGTCGTGCACGACCGGCCCGGAGCACGTGCCCGGCCGCGGCGACGTCGTGCTCGTGCACGGCTCGCTCGACCGGTCGGCCGGCATGCTCCGTCTCAGCCGCCAGCTCGACTCGGCCTGGCGGGTCACGCGCTACGACCGCCGCGGCTACGGCCGCTCGGGCCCGCATCCGGGGCCGTTCACCCTGGACGCCCAGATCGCCGACCTGGCCGAGCTGATCGAACGCACGGCGCCCGCCCCGGTCGTCGTGTTCGGACACAGCTTCGGCGGCAACGTCGCGCTCGGCGTCGCCGACCGCCATCCGCAACTGGTGCGCGCGGTGGCCGTGTACGAGTCGCCGCTGTCGTGGATCGACTGGTGGCCGACGGACTCCGCGGGGGGAGCGGCAGCGCTCGTGGCCAGCGACCCGGCAGCCGCGGCCGAGGCGTTCATGCGCCGCCTGATCGGCGACCACCGGTGGCAGCGGCTCCCCGAGAGCAGCCGTGCGGCGCGGCGGTCCGAAGGTCCGGCCATGCTCGCCGAGTTGGCCGACCTGCGGCGCGGCGCACCCTGGCAACCCGAACGGATCGGGGTCCCCGTGCTGACCCTGTTCGGCGAGCGCGGCCGGCCGCACCACCGGCGGGCGATGGAGTGGGTCGCCGATGCGGTGCCCGACGGGCGCGCCCACGTGGTGCCGGGCGCCCACCACTTCGGGCCGAACAGCCACGCCGAGGTCGTGGCCGGGCTCCTCAAGGGCTTCCTGGAGACGACGGCCGTGGCGTCAACGCCGTCATCGTGAACGCCACCGCGGCGATCGCGATCACCCAGGTGAGCGAACCGTCGATGCCGTACGCCTCGTAGAGCTGTCCGGTCAGCACCACCGAGCCGGAGCGGGCGAGCGTGCCGAACGCGTTGCTGAGCCCGACCGCCCGTCCGCGAGCCTCGGGAGCCGCCTCGGTCACGAGCGTTAGCGACGACACGAACGCGTACTCGAAACCCCACAGGAACACGAGCAGCCCGGCGACTGCGACACCCGTCGAGTCGCCCGCCGACGCCATGACGGCGCATCCCCCGCCGAGCACGAGAAGTTCGGCTTCGACCGCACCACCCTGCGTCGCCCGGCCTAAG
>JAEZFY010000182.1 GCA_023417265.1 Actinomycetes bacterium
CGACGTCGCCGGCCGGGCCGTGGCGCGTCCGGGGTCCCGAATCCGTCCCATTCGGCCGTTATTCGCTTGAACCGCGCAACGGCCGTGCGTACGGTCACCGGCCATGCAGCAAACCCAAAGCCCCAGCAACCACCGGGCTCGCTGGGCGGCGATCGGCGCGGCGGTTGCCGTGACGCTCGGCGCTGGCGGCCTCGGCATCGCCAATGCCACCTCTCCCGACGGCGCTTCGGCGTACGTCCCGATCACACCGTGTCGCATCATCGACACCCGCGCCGGCAGCGGCCAGCTCGGCCCGCAGTCCGGTCCGCTCGGCCCGGACGGCGTGATGACCGTCGACGGCTGGGGCGACGTCGCTGGTGACTGCAACCTGCCGACCAGTTCGACCGGCCTGCAGCTCAACGTGACCGGCGTCAACTCCACCCAGGACACCTTCCTGACGCTGTACCCGCAGGGCGCCACGCGGCCGCTCGCCTCCAACGTCAACGTCGACAGCTCGTCGCCGACCCCGAACTCGGCGACCGTGACCCTGAACGCGACGAACGGTCAGTTCCACGTGTTCAACCGGTTCGGCACCATCGACGTCGTGATCGACGTCGCCGGCTACTACACCGACCACCAGCACGACGGCGACGACATCATCGACGCCTCGCTGACCGGCGCCGACGTCGCCAACAACACGCTCGACCACACCAAGACGAGCAACGAGGCAGGCATCGCGTTCAATGCTGTCCAGCCCGAGCCGGCACTAGCGCTCACTGCCACCGACACCAAGGTCGTGACAACCAGCATCAACGTTCCGAGCGACGGCTACGTGGTGGCGCTCGTTGAACTGTTCTGGGACCCGGACAGCGCCGCTCGCGACGAAGCCCGCTGCCAGGTGACCAAGGGCGCCGACACCACGATTGACGCCACAGAGCCGTACATCAACCTCAACGACTTCACCACCGACGGAACGAACTACCAAACGGTCGGTGGACATGCCGTACTGCCGGTTGCCGCCGCCGACGACACAGGAAGCGTCCTGAGCGGATTCGGTCAGGACATCAACCTCGTGTGTGACGAGGTCGCCGGCAACGTCTTCATCCGCCGGGCGCAGCTCACCCTGCAGTTCTTCCCGACGAACTACACGAAGACGGGTATCGGCATCATCGGCTGCCCGCCGGTGTGCTTCCCGTTCGCTGTCGAGCCGGAAGAGTGACGTCGAGCGCATGACGTCCTGACCGCGCTGCGGTCGCGAGGACGGCCCGCCCCGGTTCGCCGGGGCGGGCCGTTGCGCGTCCGGGGTTCGTCAGCGCCGGACGGTGGTGCCGTCCTTGGTGGTCTCGACGGTCCAGCCGGCGGCTTGCAGTTCGGCACGGATCGCGTCGGCGCCGGCGTAATCCTTGGCGGCGCGGGCGGCGTCGAGCGCGACAGCTCGGGCGAGCACGTCGGCCGGCACGTCACCGCGGCCGGCGAGCACGAGCCCGAACACGGTGGCGATCTCGTTCGCTGCGGCCACGAGGGCCGGCGCGTCGGCGGCGCCCGCGTCGAGCGCCGCGTTGGCGGCGCGCACGGTGTCGAACAGGAGCGCCGTGGCCTTCGGTGTGTCGAGGTCGTCGTCCATCGCCGCGCGGAACGCATCGAGCACCGCCGCGTCGGGGGCGGCCTCGGTGACGCTCGCAGTGCGGGCGGCGAACGCGTCGAGGCCGGCCAGCGCCCGGATCGCCGCGTCGAGGTTGTCCTGGGTGATCGTCACCGGCGAGCGGTAGTGCGATTGGAGCAGCACCATCCGGTAGGCGCGCGGGTCGTAGTGCTCGATCAGGTCGAGCAGGTTCGACACGTTGCCGATGCTCTTCGACATCTTCTCGCCCTCGGCGTCGACCACGAACCCGTTGTGCATCCAGTGCGTGGCGAAGCGCTTCCCGAGCGCCACGGCCTGGGCGCGCTCGTTCTCGTGATGCGGGAAGCGCAGGTCCTGGCCGCCGCAGTGCAGATCGAACCCCTCGCCCAACAGGTCGAGGCTCATCACGACGCACTCGCTGTGCCAACCGGGGCGACCCTCGCCCCACGGCGACGGCCACGCCGGCTCGTCGGGCTTGGAGAACTTCCACAACACGAAGTCGGCCGGGTGGCGCTTGTCGCCGGCACCGAAGACCTCGCGGTCGCCACCGCCGGCGAGCATCTCGTCGAGCGACTGCTGGGCGAGCAGGCCGTAGCCCTCCACCGTCTCGACCGCCAGATACACGCCGTCGTCGGTGAGGTACGCACTGCCGCGCTCGAGCAGCTCGGCGATCATCGCCACCATCTCGTCGACGTAGTCGGTGGCGTGCGGCACGTCGGTGGGGCGGGCGACGTTGATGCCGGCCATCGCGTCGAACCACACCCGCTCGCACTTGTGCGTGATCTCCTGCCACGGGCGGCCCTCGCGCTGGGCACGGGCGATGATCTTGTCCTCGATGTCGGTGATGTTCGACACCAGCCGGACGTCGAGGCCGGTCCACTCGAGGTAGCGCCGCAAGATGTCGTACTCGAGCGTCGCCCGGCCGTGGCCGAGGTGCGGCGGGCCGTACACCGTCGGCCCGCACAGGTAGATGCCGACCTTGCCCGGTTCGCGCAGGGCGAGCTCGCGGACCTCCCGGGTGGCGGTGTCGTACAGGCGCAGCATGGTGCAACGGTAGGTGCCCGACCCCTACCGTTACACCATGCCAATTCATCTCCGTGCCGAGGCGGGCGACTACGCGCCCAACGTGTTGTGTCCTGGCGACCCGCGCCGGGCGAAGTACATCGCCGAGACGTTCTTCGATCCCGGGTTCCGCCTCGTCAACGAGGAGCGCGGCATGCTCGGCTACACGGGCACGTTCGAGGGCCAGCCGATCAGCGTGCAGACCACCGGCATGGGCTGCCCCTCAGCTGGGATCGTGTTCGAGGAGCTGGTGATGCTCGGCGCCCAGCGGCTCATCCGCGTCGGCACGTGCGGCGGGCTCACCGAGGCGGTGGCGATGGGCGACACGATCGTGGCCATCTCGGCGACCGCCGACGACACCACCCCGCTCGACTACGCCGGTCTGACCTCGTACGCGGCGACGGCCACGTTCGAGCTGGCGGTCACCGCCGCCGAACTCAGCCGCCAGCAGGGCGCCCGGGTGCACGTCGGGGCGGCCGTCACGAGCAACGTGTTCTACGACCCGAACCCGAAGTTCGCGGCGTGGAAGCGCACCGGCCACCTCGGCGTCGAGATGGAGGCGGCGATGATGTACGCCGTCGCCGCCGTGCACGGCATCGAGGCGTTGGCGATGATGGCCGTGTCCGACCTGCTCACCGACGACGGCCAGGCGGAACGGATCTCCGACGACGACCTGCGCACGGCCGTCGACAACATGATGCGGATCGCCTGCCGGGTCGCCACCAGCTAACGCGTTTGCGTGAGGTTAGGGTGTCGACCGGACACCCAAACCTCACGCAAACGGAGGTGTCAGCTGTCGCCGCCCCTGGCGTCCTTGACCGACTGCTTGCCGGCCGAGATCCACGGCATCATCGCCCGCAGACGGGCGCCGACGACCTCGATCGGGTGGTCCTTGCCCTCCTGCTGGAGGCGGTGGTAGTTCTCGCGGCCCGACTCCGACTCGGCGATCCACTCGTCGGCGAACTGGCCGGTGACGATCTCGTCGAGCACCTGCTTCATCTCAGCCTTGACGGCCGGCGTGATGATCCGTGGGCCGCGGGTCAGGTCGCCGTACTCGGCGGTGTCGCTGATCGAGTAGCGCATCCCGGCGATGCCCTCCTCGTACATCAGGTCGACGATCAGCTTGACCTCGTGGAGGCATTCGAAGTACGCCATCTCGGGGGCGTAGCCGGCCTCCGTGAGCACCTCGAACCCGGCCTGCACGAGCTTGGTGAGGCCACCGCACAGCACGACCTGTTCGCCGAACAGGTCGGTCTCGGTCTCCTCCGGGAACGTGGTCTCGATCACGCCGGCGCGGGCGCCGCCGATCGCCTCGGCGTACGACAGGGCGAGCGCCTTGGCGTTGCCGGTGGCGTCCTGGTCGACCGCGATCAGGGCCGGCACGCCGCCCCCTTCCACGTACGTGCGGCGCACCAGGTGGCCGGGGCCCTTCGGGGCGATCATGATCGAGTCGACGCCTTCGGGGGCGACGATCCGACCGAAGCGGACGTTGAAGCCGTGGGCGAACGCGAGCGCATCGCCGGGCTGCAGGTGGGCGGCGATGTGGTCGTCGAAGATCCGCTTCTGCTCCGTATCGGGGGCGAGGATCATGATCACGTCGGCCCACGCCGCGGCGTCGGCGATGCTCTTCACGGTCAGCCCGGCGTGCTCGGCCTTGGCGACCGACGAGGAACCCTCGCGCAGACCCACCACGACGTCGACACCCGACTCCTTGAGGTTCAGGGCGTGGGCGTGACCCTGGCTGCCGTAGCCGACGATGGCGACCTTGCGGCCACGGATGATCGAGGGGTCAGCATCAGCTTCGTAATAGACGTTGGCGGCCATCAGCCAGCCTTTCCGTGTGTAGGGTTATGGGGTGAGGGGTTCGTGGGATTGCTGGAGGGAACGGGACGCAGCCTCGCCGCGCGATCGAGCTTCGGCAGGGCGACCCGGCCGGTCCGTTGCAGCTCGACGATGTGGTACGGAGCGAGCAGGCTGACGAAATCGTCGAGCTGATCGGGGTGCCCATCGATGCTCAGCGTCAAGGCCTCGGGGCCGACCGCGAGAATCTTGCCCTCGTAGATCTGCACGAGCTCGACGATCTCGTTGCGCCGCTCGGGCTCGGCGCGCACGGTGGCCAGCAGCAGCTCGCGCTCCACCGAGCGGCGCGGATCGAGCTCGGAGATCTTGACGACCTCGACCAGCTTGAAGAGCTGCTTGACGACCTGCTCGACCGGCGCCGACTCGACGTCGCAGACGATCGTGATGCGGCTCATCCGCTCGTCCTCGGACGGCGCGACGGCGAGCGAGAAGATGTTGAAGCCGCGCCGGGCGAAGAGGCTCGACACGCGAGCGAGCACGCCGGGGCGGTTCTCGACGAGCACCGACAAGATGTGATGGTTCGGTGCGATCGGCGCGCTCATCGGAGCTTGTCCCGGAGGTGGGCCTGGGCGGGGTGCACCATCACGTCGTCGTTCGACGTGCCGGCGGCCACCATCGGGAACACGTGCTCGGCCCAGTCGGTGCGGAACTCGACGACCACCGAGCGGTCGTTGATCGAGTTGGCGAGCTCGATCGCCGGGGCGACCTCCTCGGGCGACTCGACGCGGATGCCGACGCAACCCATCGACTCGGCCCACTGGACGTAGTTCGGGTAGTCGCCCGACAGGAACACCTCGCTCTCGCGCTGGTCGTAGAACATGTCCTGCCACTGGCGGACCATGCCGAGGTACGAATTGTTCAGCAGGGCGACCTTGATCGGGATCTGCTCGACGGTCGACGTCACCAGCTCCTGGGCGGTCATCTGGAAGCAACCGTCGCCGTCGACCGCCCACACGGTGCGGTCGGGCATGCCCGCCTTGGCACCGATCGCGGCTGGGATCGAGAAGCCCATCGTGCCGAGCCCACCCGAGTTGACCCACGTGTAGGGCTGCTCGAAGCGCCAGTGCTGCGACGACCACATCTGGTGCTGGCCGACCCCGGAGGTGAGGATCGTGCCCTCGGGGGCGAGGTCGCGCAGCTGCTCGAGGCAGAACTGCGGCTTCAGCCGGGCGCCCGGCTCGGACGGCTCGTAGTGCAGCGGGAACAGCTCCTGCCAGCCCGACACGCGGCTCTTCCAGGCGGTGAGGTCGGCCTGCACGGCGCCCCCGTCGAGCAGCTCGCGCAGCGCCCGCACGAGCTCTTCGGTGACCAGCCGGGCGTCGCCGACGATCGGCACGTCGGGCCGCCGGACCTTGCCCTGCTCGGCCGGGTCGATGTCGACGTGGATGATCTTGGCGTCGCGGGCGAAGCTGTCGAGACGCCCGGTGATGCGGTCGTCGAAACGGGCGCCGAGGTTGATCAGCAGGTCGCTCTTCTGCATCGCCGTGGTGGCCGTGGCAGTGCCGTGCATGCCGGGCATGCCCAGGTTGAGGGGGTGGCTGTCGGGGAACACGCCCCGCGCCATCAGCGTCGTGACCACCGGGATCTGCGTCAGCTCGGCGAGCTCACGCAACGCCTCGGCGCCGCGCGCCTTGAGCATCCCGCCGCCGATGTAGAGCACCGGCCGCTCGGCGGCGAGGATCATCCGCGCCGCCTCCTTGATCATGCGCGGGTGGCCCTTGGTGGTCGGCCGGTAGCCGGGAAGGCTGGCGGCGACCTCGTCGTCGCTCGGCCAGTACCACTCCATCTGGGCGTTGAGGACGTCCTTCGGGAGGTCGACCAGGGTGGGGCCGGGGCGGCCGGTGGTGGCGAGGTGGAACGCCTGACGGATCGCCATCGGCAACTCGTCGGCCGACATCACCAGATCGTTGTGCTTCGTGCACGAGCGCGTGATCCCGACCGTGTCGCACTCCTGGAAGGCGTCGGTGCCGATCGCCGTGGTCGCCACCTGGCCCGTGATCCCGACCATCGGGATCGAGTCCATGTAGGCGTCCATGAGTGGCGTGACGAGGTTCGTGGCCGCGGGGCCGCTCGTGACCATCGCCACGCCGGGCCGCCCGGTGACGTGGGCGTACCCCTCGGCCATGTGCCCGGCACCCTGCTCGTGACGCACCAGCACGTGGCGGATGCTCGACCCGATCAACGCGTCGTAGGCCGGCATGATGCACCCGCCGGGAAGCCCGAACATGACGTCGACGCCCTGCATCTCGAGCGCCTTGATCAGCGCTTGGGCACCGGTGAGCTTGGTCCCGTTCGGGATCGCATGGCGCGGCGGGTACGCCTGATCGGGGCCCGCGTCGGGCTGGTCGGTGCCCCAGTTCAGGTTGGAGCCGGAGTGCTCGCTGGTGTCGGTCATCACGTCTCGGTTCTGTGGCCAGTGGTGAAGTTTGGTGCGAATCGGTGGAAAAACGAAAAGACCTCCCGGACGGGGAGGTCAGGCGCACGCGGGAAACCCGCGGCGCTACACGAGTACTACGAGCGAACGGGTCGGCGACTGGGCGTCACGGGCAGCGGACACGCCGCCATTCTGCCACCCACCGCCAGCTCGGCCAACCCCCTTTCCCGCACGCCCGGTAACGTGCGGCGATGACCGCCGAGGTGCCCGCAACCGGACTCGAACTGCGCTCGATGGTCGCCGACGACGCAACCGTCACGGTGGCCGTACGCGAGACGGAAGTGCCCGAACCGCTCGACGAGCAGGTGCTCGTGCGCGTCGAGGCCGCCCCGATCAACCCCTCCGACATGGGCAACCTGTTCGCCCGCGCCGACCTCACCCGCGCCGAGCGGGTCGACGGCGAACACCCCGCCGTGCGGGCGCCGCTCGACCCCGGCGCACTGCGGGCACTGCGTGCTCGGGTCGGCCGGGCGATGCCGGTCGGTAACGAGGGCGCCGGCACGGTGATCGCCGCCGGACGCTCGGAGCGGGCCCAGGCGCTGGTCGGCACGGTCGTCGGGTTTCTCTCCGGCACCGCCTACGCGCAGTACCGCACGCTTCACATCGACCAGTGCCTGCCGATGCACCCCGGCACCACCGCCGAGCAGGCGGCGAGCGCGTTCGTCAACCCGCTGACCGCGCTCGGGATGGTGGAGACGATGCGCGCCGAGGGTCACACCGCGCTCGTGCACACCGTCGGGGCGTCGAACCTCGGCCTGATGCTCAACCGGATCTGCATCGCCGACCGGATCCCGCTCGTCAACCTCGTGCGCCGACCCGAGCAGGCCGAGCTGTTGCGCGGTGAGGGCGCCGAACACATCGTCGACACGAGCGCCGAGGCGTTCCCGGAATCACTCGTCGACGCGCTCAAGGCCACGGGGGCGACGCTCGCCTTCGACGCGCTCGGCGGGGGAACGCTCGTCGACACGCTGCTGCGCTCGATGGAACGCGCGCTCTCCGACGACGCCGCCCAGTTCAGCACCTACGGCTCGGCGACCCACAAGCAGGTGTACACCTACGGTGGGCTCAACACGAGCCCCACCGTGCTCAAGCGCGACTACGGCATGGCGTGGGGTGTCGGCGGGTGGCTGCTCACGCCGTTCCTGATGAACGCCGGGCCGGAGACCAACGACCGCCTGCGCCAGCGCGTCGCCGACGAGATCACCACCACGTTCGCCTCGGCGTACGGCGAGCGGCTGAGCCTCGCCGACGTGGTCGACCCCGCCGCGATCGCCCGCTACTCCCGCATCGCTACCGGCGCCAAAGCCCTCGTCACCCCGTAACACGCTCGCGTCACTCGCGAGCTCGACGAGCAACTCCGCTGAGCCTCCTGAGCAGCCCGCGCTAGCCGCGGCGGAGGCGGGCGGCGAGGTCGTCGACGGCGGGGTCGGTGAGGGTTCCGGAGCGGCGCGCCAG
>JAEZFY010000029.1 GCA_023417265.1 Actinomycetes bacterium
CCCCCCCCCCCCCCCCCCCCCCCCACCCCGTACCCCACCACCGCCGCGGAGGACGATGCTCCAAGTCTCCAATCTCGAAGTCGTGTACAACGAGGTGATCCTCGTCCTGCGCGGCTTGTCGATCGAGGTCCCCGACGGCCAGATCGTCGCCCTGCTGGGCGCCAACGGGGCCGGCAAGACGACCACCCTGCGAGCCGTGTCGGGCTTGCTCGACGTTCACGACGGCGACGTCACGAAGGGCTCGATCACGTTCAACGGGGAACGGATCGATCACCGCGACCCGGCCGAGATCGTCCGCGCCGGGATCACCCAGGTACTCGAAGGGCGCCGCGTGTTCGCCGACCTCACGGTCGACGAGAACCTCACCTGCGGCGCCTACACGAGCCGCGACAAGGCCGCCAACAAGGCCAATTACGACCGGGTCATGGACCTCTTCCCCCGGCTCGCCGAGCGCCGCAAGCAGGTGGCCGGCTACATGTCCGGCGGCGAGCAACAGATGCTCGCGATCGGGCGGGCGCTGATGGCCGGCCCGAAGCTGCTGGTGCTCGACGAGCCGTCGCTCGGCTTGGCGCCCAAGCTGATCGAGCAGATCCGCGACATCATCGTCGACATCAACGCCCAGGGCACGAGCGTGCTGCTGATCGAGCAGAACGCGGTGATGGCGCTCTCGATCGCCAACTACGGCTACATCATGGAGACCGGCAAGATCGTGATGGACGGCGACGCCAAGAAGCTGCTCGCCGACGAAGACGTCAAGGAGTTCTACTTGGGGCTGCACGGCGAGGACGGCGAACGCAAGAGCTTCCGCGACGTCAAGCACTACAAGCGCCGCAAGCGGTGGGCGTCATGAGCACCACACCTCCCGCGGCGGACGCACCACTGCTCGCCGTCGACGACATCACGTTGCGATTCGGCGGCGTCACCGCGATCGACACGGTCGGGTTCGACGTCCGGCGCGACGAGCTGTTCGCGATCATCGGTCCGAACGGCGCCGGGAAGACGTCGATCTTCAACACGATCAGCCAGGTGTACCGCCCGCAAGAGGGCGACATCCGCTTCGAGGGCGAGTCGATCATGGGCCTGCGGCCCGACAAGGTCGCCCAGCTCGGCATCGCCCGCACGTTCCAGAACATCGAGCTGTTCCCGCAGATGAACGTCGTCGACAACCTGCTCACCGGACGCCACATCCGCATGCGCGGCACGGTGCTCGACGGCGCGCTCTGGTGGGGCCGGGCCAAGAAGGAAGAGATGGCCAATCGGCGCTTCGTCGAGGACATCATCGACTTCCTCGAGATCGAACGCTGGCGCAAGCATCCGGTGGCCCTGCTCCCCTACGGCTTCCAGAAGCGGGTCGAGCTCGGCCGGGCGCTGGCCATGGAACCGAAACTGCTCCTGCTCGACGAGCCGGTCGCCGGCATGAACCTCGAAGAGACCGAGGACATGGCCCGCTTCATCCTCGACATCCGCTCCGAGCTCGACATCCCGATGATCATGGTCGAGCACGACATGGGCCTCGTGATGGACATCGCCGACCGGGTGATGGTGCTCGACTTCGGTCAGCGGATTGCGCTCGGCACTCCGGCCGAGGTGCAGAGCAACCCCGACGTGATCGCGGCCTATCTCGGCTCGGAGTTCGCCTAGCGCGGTGCGGCGATGATCGATGCTGCCGCTGCGTCGATGTACGCCCGCGACGCCACCGCGCCGGCGCTCGGTATCGAGTTGCTGGCCGCCTCGGCATCGGGGGCGGCGGTGCGGATGACGGTGCGAGCCGACATGTGCAACGGTCTCGGCATCGCCCACGGGGGCATGCTGTTCCTGTTGTGCGACTCGGCGATGGCGTTCGCCTCGAACGCCGAGCTGCCCGAGCGAACCGACGCCTTGGCCGTGACGGCCGAGATCGACTGGCTCGCCCCGGTGCGCGACGGCGACACGCTGACGGCAACCGCCCGGTTCGAAGCGGCGGCCGGGCGGACCCGCATCTGGGACGTGCGCGTCGACGACCAGACGGGCCGCCTCGTCGCCGTGTTCCGCGGACGCACGCGGACCGTCACGCGCTGAAGCGGTCGCCGGTCAGGTGCTGACCGGCGAGCGGGTGGCCCGCTGCAGCGAGCGCAAGCTGAGCCGCCAGCGCAGCCGTTGCCACGCCGTCAGTCGGGCCGCCATCGCGTCGCGGACGCGACGCTCGGTCGCCAGCGCGTGCTCGGCCAGGTCGGGGTCGGCGGCCGGACCGAACGTCGCCGCCGTCGACAAGGTGGCCAACCGGCGCAGCTCGTGCGGCGCCGCCCCGGCGAGCGGCGCGCCCATCGCGGCGATCCGATCGTCGGTCCAGCTCGGCTCGATCGTCAGCCCGGCATCGACGAGCGCGTCGGTGGCGTTGGCCCATGCCCCGCGCACCCGGTCGGATGGATCGGCGGCCCGGCGACGACGACGGCGACGCATCAGCTTGAGAGCGAGGATCACGGCGAGTGTGAGCAGCGCCGGAATGGTGACGACCGCGATCGCCACGGTCGCCCGCCACGCCCACGTGGCCCATGAACCCCAGCCGGAATCGGTGGGTTCGGTGTCGGTCTCGCTCTCCGTGTCGCGGTCGCCCGGGCGCGCCGGTGGTTCCACGGGTGGCTGGGCCGCGGCGGGGGTCTGCGCCTCGGGTTCCGGTTCGGGCGGTGCGAGGTCGCCGACCTCCTGTTCCGGTGCCGGATCGAACGCCACCCACCCGACGCCGGCGACGTGCACCTCGGGCCACGCCGCGGCATGTTCGGACGTGACCACGACCGGGCTGACCACCTCGTCGGGGGGAATCGCGAAGCCGGTCGCCAGGCGGGCGTCGAACCCGAGCGACCACGCCAGCAGGACGAACGCGCTGGCGAACTGTTCGGCGGTGCCGCGCCGGGTCTCCAACAGGAACCGTTCGAGCAGCACCTGCTGCTGCCCGCCGCCCGGGGCGCGCCGGTCGAGTTGCCACGAACGCAGTTCGTCCTCGAGGCGCGTGAGGCGGGTCATCGCCTCGCCCTCGCCGGCGAGCTCCGCGGCGAGGTCGGTGAAGCCTGCTTCGAGGTCGCCGACCGACCGTGGTTCGATCGCCGCCGGCGTAACGTCGCCGCGGGTGGGGGCCAGCTCGGCGACGAGGTGCAGCGTCGTCCCGGCCGGGGCTGAATCGGCGAGCTTGACGACCACCCGTTCGACGTCGGTCTCCAGCCGCGGTTGCGGGTCGCCGACGAGCTCGATCGGCGGGCCGGGCAGTGGCACCAACTCGGTGTGCGCGGCACGCAGCTCGATCCGGTAGTGGCCGATCTGGGTCGCCTGGGCGCCGGGCGACGGTTCGGTCGCCAACCGGTTACCGATCGGGCGGACGTCGATCTGCGGCGTCCACCGCTGCCCGTCGTAGCCGTCGAGCGCCGCCGTGCGCCACCGCTCAGGCATGCGCTGGCCGATCAACGGCGACTCGTCGGTGACCACGAACTGTTCCAGCGCCGGGTTCGCCTCGCGCAACGCCACGATGGCTTCGAGCGGACGCATCAGGCTCGCCGTTCGGTCGGCTTCGGCGACCTCGCGGGGATCGCTGCGGGTGGCCCAGGCGACCACCGCCGCGCTGGCGACCGTGGCGACGGCGACGGTCAACACGACCACCAGCAGCGACCGCTCGCCGCGCAACGTCGCCACCCGGGCCGCCGCCCGGTCGCCCTGGTGGGCGAGCGCGACGACGAGCGCCAGCGCCCCCAACGCACCGAGCAGCCACCACGCCGGCGGCCGCGGGGCGCTGAGTGCTACGAGCACCACCAGCGTGACGACGACGGGGATCAGGGGCGCGAGGTGGGCGGTCGGGCGCCGCGCCAGGGCGACCGCGATCGCCGTGGCGACGCCCAGCCACAGCGCCACGGTCGCCAGCACGGTGGGGTCGGGTGGGCTCGGCCACTCGGTGCTCAGCAACCGGCGTGGGCCGTCGACGACGCCGGGCACGGCATCGCCGAACGATCCGCCGGCGAGCACGGCCACGAGTGCGCTGGCGGCCACGACCAGCACGGCGATCAGCCCGACGCGCCCGGCGGCGGGCACTATCCGCGGTAGTCGAGCTGCTCCGATCGTGGCGGCGACGGCGAGCGCGACCGCGAGGAACAGCGACCACTGCACGCCGTCGAACACGTGACCGGCGACCACCGTGAGGCCCGCCATCATCGCCGCCACCGCGGCGACCCGCACGGTCACGAGACGGACCTTGCCGAGGCGCCGCCGGCGCGCCGGTGGTGGCGGCGGTGCCGGAGCGCCCGCGTCGCTGGCCCGGCGACGCGGCTGGAA
>JAEZFY010000111.1 GCA_023417265.1 Actinomycetes bacterium
GTTGTGCGGGGTCCGCCCCGTCGACGCCACGCTGGCACTGCTCGGCGAGCTCGGCCCCGGTGCCATCGCGCTCGCCGATGTGCTCGCAGCACGGGGTCCCGGCGCCGCGCTGGCAGCGCTGTACCGCGGCGAGGTCGACCCGCACCCGGTCATCGAAGCGTGCGCGGCGTCGCCGAGCGAGCCCGCGCGTTGCGTTCGTGCGCTCGCCGCGCGCTACCCCGGCGAGGCTTCCGTGGCGGCGACGCTGCTGCTCAACCTCGTCACCCTGGAACCGGGCCAAGCGCTGCGGCTCGACGCCGGCAACCTGCACGCCTACCTCCACGGGGCGGGGATCGAGTTGATGGGCGCCAGCGACAACGTCGTCCGCGGCGGACTGACCGTCAAGCCCGTCGACGTCGAACTCCTGCTTGCCACGATCGATCCAACTCCGCTCGCCGACCCAGTGCTCCCCGACACCGGCCGTTGCGAGCTGCCGGCGGTGGGCGTCGCCCTGGTGCGCGTCGGACCGGGCGAACACCACCGGGCCACCGGCCACGAACTCGCGATCGACCTCTCCGGTGGCCAGTGGTATCTCCGGCCAGGCGAACAACTCGACGCCACCATCGAAACCTACGTCGTCACGCCGATCTAGGTGCCGTGGGCGCCGTCAGCCGAGCGCGGTCGCCATCGCCGCGGTGCCGGCGATCAGCGCCTCGGCCTCGGCGTCGCTGAGCGCCGCGTAGGCGGGCGTCAGGAGCTCGTCGGTGAGCCATTCGGCGCGCTCCCAGGTGGCCCGGTCGGCCTCGCTGACCGGCGGTGCGGTGTCGGCGGTGTACCCGAACAGCTCGAGATCGTCGGGCCGACGGATGACGTGCGCAGCCGCGCTCGACATGCCGCACGCCGTCAGCGCGAGCAAGTGCACCGACCCGCGCAGCTCGCGCAGCACGACCGCCTGATGCATGGCCGCGGCCGGCGGATCGGCCGGAACGGCTTCGGCCCGGACTGCCGCGAAGAGTGGCAGCGACGCGCCCTCGACCGCCTGGATCACCTTGGTCGCCGCCTCGACGAAGGCGTCGAGCCCCGGCAGCTCGGCGAACCTGGCCCGACCGAAGTCGTGGGCGCAGCCGAGGTAGGCGCGGGCTGTGTCGCGCGGACCCAGCGCCGAGCGTGCGACCGCCGACTCCCACATCTTGCGCAGCAGGCCCGGCTCGAAGTAGCCGAACGCGCAGCGCACCACGTCGGCGTCGACGTCGCCGAGCACGCCGCCGCGTCCGAGGAAGTAGAACCGGAACCCGTCGATGCCGAGCTGTTGCTTCCCGTACTCGATCGTGCTCGGGTTGAAGTAGAACGCGGCGCCGATCGCCTGGGTCGAGTGCGTGGCCTGGATGATGTCGTGGGGAGCCCGTGAGGTCATCTGCGCAGCATGCCAGTTGCATGACGCAACCGAGCAAGTGGGCGGCTACCCGGCGGCGACGGTGGCGCGCAGTTCGGCGCTGAGGTCGTCACCAGCGGCGGCAAGGCCGGCGAGCAGCTCGGGACGCGTCGTCAGCGCGGCAAACGCGTGGGCCACCGTCACGTCGTGCGACGGCCGGTGCTCGACGGTGATCACGTCGCCGGCGCCGATCGTGCCTGGCGTGAGGATGCGCAGATACGTGCCAGGTCGACCCGCCGCCGTGAACGTCTTCACCCATCCGCGCACGCCTATCCGGGCTTGGAACGTGGCGCACGGAATCCGCGGGTCGGTGATCTGGACGCGCACAGGGGCGCGGCGCTGGGGCTCGCCGATCGTCCAGATCTCGCCGATCCGGGCGGCGTTGAGGTCGATGCCCATCGTGGTCAGGTTCTCGCCGAACATGCCGTTGGGCAGCTCGCGGCCCAGCCGCGCTTCCCAGGCGTCGAGGTCTTCGCGGGCGAACGCGTACAAGGCCTGATCGTCGCCGCCGTGGTGGCGCTGGTTGCACACCGCGTCGCCGACGATGCCCGATCCCAGCCCGCCCCGCTTCGGCCCGGGGCTGCGCACTGCGACCCGGCCGCCGACCGGACGCTTCCCGATCCCGGTGACGCCGCCGCGGCGCGAGCCCAGGTTCGGCTCGGCACTGCCGACGTTGACCGTGAGGACCTGAGCCATGGCGTCAGTCAGTCTCGCCGGCGAGCGCCGCCAACGTCGCGACGGTGTCGATGTTGCGGCCGGTGCCGACCACGCCGAGGGTGCGATGGATCACCGGGGTGGTGAGCTTCGTGCCGGCGACGCCGTCGCCGTACAGGATGTGCAGATCGTCACCGATCACGGCCAGGGTTTCGTAGCCGAGTGCGGTGAGCGCGGCAGCTGACGCGGCGGTGGGTGTGCCGGAGAGGAAGTACACGTGGCTGTGCTTCGGTCGGGTGCGCTCGAACGGGTAGGCGTCGAGGGCCGCCCGCAGCTGCGTCGGCGTCCGCCCGATCACCTCGCGGAAGAAGCCGAAGCGCTGCTCGATCGCCGCCTCGAGTGCCCGGGCGAACGCGTCGGCGTCACCGGGCGGGTCGGCCAGCAGATTGCCCGAGGCGATGTAGGTCGACACGTTGGTCGCCCCGAGCGCCTCGGCGACGTCACGCAGCTCCGCCATGGGCAGCCGGGCACCACCCACGTTGACGGCCCGCAACAACCACACGCGAGTCATGTGCCGACGTTACAAACGGTGTCGCCCAGCCGCGGGTCGGCTCAACCGGTGACGGTCTTGCGGATCTCGACGATCCGCGCCCCGGCATCGTTGGCGTCGGCACCCTTGGCGTCGAGCAGGACACCCCGGTCGCGGGCGGCCTCACGTTCGGCCTTCACGGTGTCGGCCCGTGCAAGCGCGGCGTCGGTGCCGTGCTCGTGGATGAACTCGGCCCACTCGACGAGCGCCTCGACCATCTCGGATTCCGGCACGACGGCGACGTTGCGACCCTTCACGAACAGGTGCCCGCGCTTGTTCCCGGCGGCGATGCCGATGTCGGCCTCGCGGGCCTCACCCGGGCCGTTGACGACGCAGCCCATGACCGCCACCTGCAACGGCAGCTGGCGCTCTCCGAACGCCTCCATCGCCCGCTTGGCGACGTCGATCACGTCGACCTCGGCGCGGCCGCACGACGGGCACGCGATCAGGTCGACGTTCTTACGCTCGCGCAACCCGAGCGACTCGAGCAGTTGCCGCCCGGCGCGGGCCTCCTCGACGGGGTCGGCGGTGAGGCTGTAGCGGATCGTGTCGCCGATGCCCTCCATCAGCAGCGTGGCGATGCCGGCCGTCGCCTTCACGAGCCCGGCCGGTGGCGGTCCGGCCTCGGTGACGCCGAGGTGCAGCGGCACGTCGGTGACCGCCGCGAGCTGGCGGTACGCCTCCACCATCAGCGGCACGCTCGACGCCTTCACCGAGATCTTGATCAGATCGAACCCGACCTCGTGGAAGTACGCCATCTCCTGCTGGGCCGACTCGACCATCGCCTCGGGCGTGGCCCCGCCGTACTTGTCGTACAGAGCCGGGTCGAGCGAGCCGGCGTTGACGCCGATCCGGATCGGCAGGCCCCGGTCGCGGGCCTCCATGGCGACGGCCTTGATGTGCTCGGGCCGGCGGATGTTGCCGGGGTTGAGGCGCAAGCCGTGCACGCCGGCCTCGATCGCCGCCAGCGCCATTTTGTACTGGTGGTGGATGTCGGCGATCACCGGGATCGGCGAGCGCGGCACGATCTGGGCGAGCCCCTCGGCGGCCTCGGTCTCGTTGCACGTGCAGCGGACAATGTCGCAGCCGGCCGCGGCGAGCGCGTAGATCTGCTGGAGCGTGCCCTCGACGTCGGCCGTCTTGGTGATCGTCATCGACTGGACGGTGATCGGCGCCCCGCCCCCGACGGCGACATCGCCGACGCGGATCTGCTTGGTGACCCGGCGCTCCGTCGACCAGCCGGCAACATCCATACGCCGAACGCTACTGCGTTACCTCGCGGGACCGACCCTCGGGTGAGCCGGCGGCGCCCGACGAGCAGGCCTTCCAGAATGCCCGGTAGCTCGGGTACTCGACCGCCGGCACCACCCACCCCGAGGCGACCAGCTCACGATGCAAGCGCGGCAGGTTGCGCCACGGCACGCCCATGTCGACGTGATGGGCCAGATGCCAACCGGTGTTGTACGGGACCATCAGGTAGCGGGCGAGCGGGGTCTGGCGGATCACGTGCGTGGTCCGCCGGCGGTCGGCCGAGCGCTCCATGCCGCCGTGCTCGGCGATCGCCCGGAGCCGGTTGGAGAACTTCCACAGCGTGCTCCACGACAGGATCCACACCGGGTAGGCCCACCACGCCCCGACCACCAGTGACCCGCCCAGCAAGACCGCCTGGACGGCGAGGATCTGGATTGCCTCGCGGCGGCCCTGACGGACGTTGAACCACAGCGCCTTGAAGTTCTTGTAGGCGCTCTGACCGAACAGGTCGCGGCGCAGCTTGCGGTGCCACGAGTCGGTGGGAATCGGATATCCGCGATAGAGCGCGAGGTCGGGTTCGTCGGGCCCCATCTCGTCGCGGTGGTGCGCGAAATGGACCCGCCGATAGGCGCCGAACGCCTGAAACGTCGGGTAGGCCAGCAACCAGCGCCCGACGAAGTCGTTGACGCGCCGATTCGGGAAGAGCAGACGGTGGGCCGCTTCGTGGCCGAGGATGTTGAGCAGGCAGTGCCCGCGTCCCAGCAGCAAGAACGCCAGTACCCACGCCCACCACTGCCCGATGACGGCCGCCGCGATGACCACCCCGAACGTCTGCACGAGCGCCATCGTCACGGTGACCACGTTGCGCACCGTCGGGATCCGACGGAGTTCGTCGCGGAGCGGGCGGACCGCCATCGCCCGGACGTTGAGCCGCTCGGTGGGCAGCACGTCGGGCAGCAGCTCGGCGGGCGGCACCATCGTCCGCGGGATCCGGCTGGCTGCGGTCGTCGTCACACCGCCATCCTACAAATCGCGATCACCGCGATCAACATCCGTAACGCTCGCAGTAGTGTTCGAGGGGTGAGCTCACTGCGGCCGCTGAACGCTCGTTCGCTGGTGCTGTCGGTCCTGCTCGGCCTCGATCCGCCGGTCCTCCCCACCCGGGCGCTGATCGACGTCGCCGCCCTGTTCGGAATCGCCTCCGGCACGATGCGCACCGCGCTCTCGCGCATGGTGGCGGCTGGCGAGCTGGTCGTTGAGGGCGCCGGCTACCGGCTCGTGGGTCGCCTGCTCGAGCGCAAGTCCGCCCAGGACATCGGCCGTCGCCCGGCGCCGAGCGCGTGGGACGGCTCGTGGGTGCTGGCCGTCGTCACCTCGGAACGCCGCACGATCGCCGAACGACGCAGCTTCCGCACACACATGGGCAACCTCCGGATGGGCGAGTTGCGACCCGACACGTGGATGCGCCCGGCCAACCTGCCCGGGCCCGACGGCGCGCCGGGCATCGCGGTCGTCCGCGGCGGGCTCACCGGCGCCGACCCGACCGAGCTCGCCCAGCGCCTGTGGGACCTCCCCGCGGTCTCCGCCGGTGCCGAGCTGCTGCGCGAGCAGGTGGCGGCGATGCTCCCGGCACTGCACGATCACCGCGCCGAAGCGCTCGCCCCGGCGATCACGCTGGCTGCCGAGGTCGTCCGGTTCCTACGCGCCGAACCACTCCTCCCGCCCACCCTGACCCCGCATCCGTGGCCCCCCGACGCGCTCCGCACCGCGTACGCCACCTTCGACAAACACCTCGGCCGCACGCTCCACCACCTCACCCACTCGACCACCTCACCCACTGAGGTCAACGAGGTCGCCCGGAACGCAGCCAGCGTGCGATCTGGCCGGAGCCGCCCTACAACGGGTCGGTGATGTCGAGATAGAGGCCGCTGAGGAACAGGAACCCGAGCAGGGTGATCACCGCCATCGCCAGCGGCATCAGCTTGGCGACGTCGGCGTGGTAGCGCTCGCCGGCGCGCATGCGCAGCTCGCGGATCCGCTCGTAGGTGGCGATCGCGGCGTGGCCGCCGTCGAGTGGGAGCAGCGGGAACATGTTGAACACACCGACGAACACGTTCAGGACGGCGAGCAGGAAGAGCACGCCGAACACACCTTGCGATTCGCCGACGTCGTCGCTGATGCCGGTGACCCCCACCATCGTGGTGGGGCGGGTGGTGATGTCGTCGTTCGATCCGGTGACGTGGGTGAACACGTTGACTGGGTTGAGCGCCTTGACGACGCCCTTGGTCGACTCCCACGCAACCGGAAACAGGTCGGTCACGCTGTTGACGGCGGCGTCGGCCACGCCGCGTTCGACGGTCTCGAAGTAGTTGCCGGTGGACACGCCGAGGATCGGTGTGCCGACCAGTTCGGCAGGGACGCCGTCGCCGGCTTCGCGGGTGGCGAGCGTGGCGCTGAGGTCGCGCGGCTGGCCGTCGCGGAGCACCGTCACGGTGACCGTGTCGCCGGCCGCATGGGTCCGGACGAGCTCGCCGAGCCCGGTGGAGCTCGCCACCCGCTCGCCGTCGATGGCGACGATCACGTCGCCCGGCTCGACACCGGCGGCACGCGCCGGCCCGACGACGCTGGCGGCGGCCGAGCCGACCTCGGCGCCGGGCCGTTCGACCATTTCGCCACGGGCGACGTAGACGACGAACAGCAGGAGCACGGCCTGGATGACGTGCATGATCGAGCCGGCCGAGATGACGAGCAGGCGCCGCGGATAGCTCTTCGAGCGGTAGGTGCGAGATTCGTCCTCGACGTCGACGTCGTCCATCGAGTTCATGCCGATGATGCGGACGAACGCGCCGAGTGGGAGCAGGCGGAGGCCGTACTCGGTTTCGCCGCGACGGAAGCTCCACACGCGCGGCCCGAAGCCGATGAAGAACTGGGTGGCCTTCATGCCGGTCCAGCGGGCGGTGAGGTAGTGCCCGAGCTCGTGCAGGAAGATCGCCACCAGGATGCCGACCGCGAACACGAACCACCACAGGTTGGCGACGGCGAGCAGAGCGAACAGGCCGATCACCGCGGCGACACCGAGCGCCCCCCGCCAGCCGCCGACGAGTTCGTCCGCGGGCTTCTCGACGACGCTGCCGCCGGCCATCATCTCGCTGGCGAACTTGCCGTGACGGCGCGCCTCGGCGATGACTGGGGCGGGTGGCGGCGGGAGCGGGGCCGGCCGGTCGAGTTTGTCGAGACTCATGTCAGTTCCATCGTTCGAGGACAGACGCCGCGTGTCGGCGGGCCGCGCGGTCGGCGTCGATGACATCCTCGACGGTATCGGGAACTGCCCCGTCGCAGGCGTCGAGCGCGGCGTCGACGACGTCGGCGATCTGGGCCCAGCGCAGGCGCCCGGCGAGGAAGGCGTCGACGGCGACCTCGTTGGCGGCGCTCACCCAGGCCGGCGCAACCCCGCCCGCGCGGCCGGCCGCGTAGGCAAGCGAGAGGCAGCGGAACGTCGCCAGGTCGGGCGGTTCGAAGTCGAGCGAGCCGAGCGCCGCCCAGTCGATCCGGCCGAACGCGGTGCCGATCCGGTGCGGGTAGCCGAGCGCGTACCCGATCGGGAGGCGCATGTCGGGCATGCTCAGTTGGGCGATCGTCGAGCCGTCGCTGAACTCGGCCATCGAGTGCACCACCGACTGCGGGTGCACGACGACATCGATGTCGTCGTAGCCGATGCCGAACAGTTCGTGGGCCTCGATCACCTCGAGACCCTTGTTCATCAAGGTCGAGCTGTCGATCGTGATCTTCGGGCCCATCGACCAGGTCGGGTGCGCCAGCGCCTCGTCGACGGTGACGTCGGCGAGTTCGGCCAGCGGGCGGCCGCGGAACGGGCCCCCGCTGGCGGTCAGGACGATCCGGGCCACCTCGTGGTGGGCGCCGGCGCGCAGCGACTGGTGCACGGCGCAGTGTTCGCTGTCGACCGGCACGAGCTCGGCCCCGGGCGTGGCCCGTAACGGCTGCACCACGGGCCCGGCCGCGATCAGGCTCTCCTTGTTGGCGAGCCCGAGCCGTTTGCCGCCGCGCAGCGTGGCGATCGTGACCGGTAGCCCGGCGAACCCGACGACGCCGTTGATGACCACGTCAGCCGGATCGGCGAGGTCCGCCAGGTCGGCGACGACCTCCGCCGTCACACCTGCCGCCGCCAGGGCTGCCGGTGCCTCGGCGCGGGCCGCAGCATCGGCGACGGCGACCAGCTGCGGCCGGAACTCGACGGCCTGGGCGACCAGCGTGTCGAGCGACGCGCCGACCCCCAAGGCGACGACGTCGTAGTCACCGTCGCCCGCGTTCTCGGCGCGGACAACGGCGAGGGTCTGCGTGCCGATCGAACCCGTCGACCCGGCGATCGCGACCTTCACAGGCATCTCAACACCGGTCCGAAGTCAGCACACCACGCCGCTGGGTTGTCGAGGTCGCCCGAGTGCCCAACACCATCAATCCGCTGAGCCCTTACGCAGTGAGTCGGGCCGGACTCACGCCCACGGCTCGAGGACGAGCGTGAGGTAGTACACGCCGGGCAGCACGAACAAGAACCCGTCGAAGCGATCGAGGATGCCGCCGTGGCCCTTCACCAGGGTGCCGAAGTCCTTCACGTCGAGGTTGCGCTTGAACATCGATTCGACGAGATCGCCCATCGGGGCGAGCACCGAGATCACCGCCGCGAGGGCGAGCAAGTGGCCGTACGACGTCCAGGTTTCGCTCCACTCGCCGATGCCGACGACGACGAGGGCGATGATGGTCAGCAGCGCCCCGCCGATGAAGCCCTCGACGGTCTTGTTCGGGCTGATCCAGGGACGCAGCGGAGTGCGCCCGGCCGCCGACCCGACGAACAGGGCCCCGACGTCGTTGGCGACGACACCGAGCGCCAGCAGGAACAGCGTGTCGGTGCCCCAGTTGTCGCTGCCGGGCAAGTCGGTGGCGTTGGCCGTCGACAGCCGCAGGATCAGCATCGCGAACGCGCCCATCACGCCGATCCAGACCATGCCGAGCGTCGTGATCGACACGTTCGGGAGCGGGCCGGCCTCGACGCTGCGGGCACCGACGAAGCTGCCGGCGATCGCCATGAACCCGAACGCGATCGCCAGCGGCATGGCGAACTCGCCGAGCCAGTAGGCGGCCAGCGGGATGCACACACACGCGGCGATACCGGGCACGACGGCCGGGCGGTAACCCTTCTCGGCGACCTTGCCGTAGAACTCGACCGCGCCGAGCCCGAGGATGACGGTCACGACCGCGGCGACCGACCACGGCTTCCACATCAACGCCGCGATGAAGGCCGCCGCGAGCACGAGCCCGACCGCGATCGCGGTGGGCATGTCGCGCCCCGACGAGGTGGCTTGGGCACTCGATGGGCGGGCCCGCGACGACGGGCTCGGCGACGGGGCGCCCCGCCGGCGCGGTGCGCCAC
>JAEZFY010000145.1 GCA_023417265.1 Actinomycetes bacterium
CCCCCCCCCCACCGATCAGTCGGTCAGGTCAGGTCAACCCGAGACGAAGCACGGCTCCGTGAAGTCGAACTCGGCAGCGACGTCACCGACGTACGGGCCGGCCAGGATCACGTTGCCGGTGGCACCGCCACCGTCGCCGAGCAGCACCGGGTCGTAGACGTCGAGGTCGATGTCGTAGATGAACGACTCGCGCACGACGAAGTCGTTCGGGTCGCCGATCCAGTTCTGGTCGGGGGCCAGGCCCTGGAAGTTGACTTCGACCGTCTTGGCAGCTTCGGCGATGCCTTCGCGGGACAGGTCGCCTGCGGCGGCCGCGGCTTCGAGCACGGCCTTGGCCCAGCCGCCTTCCGTCCACGCCAGGACGTACACGTCCGACACCGGCAGGTCGGGCCGGGCCGCCGACATCTTCTCGACGACCTCAGCCATGCCGGGCACGTCGGCGCCCCACGGCACGATGTACGACGACGGGAAGTAGTACTCGGCGAGCAGCGGGGCGAGTTGCTCGACGGCGAGCATCTTGTAGCTGTAGCTCGGCGAGTTGCCGCTCCACACACCGCTGAAGCCCTGCGAGATCGCGCCGCCCATGATCGCCCCGAGCGTGGCCGGGTTGCCGGTGAACCACACCATCTCGGCACCCGAGGACACGAGCCCGGAGATCACGGCCGACTGGTCCGGGTTCGGGTTGTCGGCCGACGGCGGGGTGATCAAACCTTCGCCGTCGTACACGAGCTCGAGCCCGAGTGCCTCGATCGCCTTCTTCGCTCCGGCCGCGCCGTCCTGGCCGTATTCGCCGGGGAACGAGAGCACGGCGACCTTGGTGATGTCGTTCTCACCTGCCAGGAATTCGATGCCGTTCATCGACTCGATGCAGTAGTTCGTGTAGGTCTCGTACACGTTCTGGCCGACCTCGCCGAACGCCCAGCCCGAGTACCACGAGAGCGGCGTCGTGACGAGGTTGTCCTCGTTGAGCATCGGCGCGATCGCGGCGGTGTGCGGCGAGCCGGTCGACATCGTGATGATGTCGACGTCCTCGCGCAGGCCTTCGTACAGTTCGAGCGTGCGGGCGACGTCGTAGCCGGCGTCGACCACGGTCAGGTTCACCGGGTGTCCGGCGATCCCGCCTTGCTCGTTGACGTCGTCCCAGAACACCTCGTGGGCGGCAGCGATCTCGGTGACCAGCCCGGCGAACGCGCCGGTCAGGTCGGCGATCAGGCCGACCTCGATCGCTTCGCCCTCTTCGATGCCGGCGATGCTGCCGGCCGGCGGCGTGGTGGTCTCCGGCTCGGTGGTCTCCGGCTCGGGAGCCTCGGTGCCCTCGGCGGTGGTCGCCTCGGGTGTGGTCTCCTCGGGTGCCTCGGCCTCGGTGGGCTCGGGTGCCGGCTCGGCTTCGGTGGCGGCCGGGGCCGCGGTGCCCGGGTCGGTGGTGTCGTCGTCGTCGTCACCACCGCAGGCGGCGGCGACCAGCGCCAGCGCCACCAGCGGAGCGGCGAACTTGCTCAGTTTTCTCATGTTTCCCCCTATTGGTATGGCGGTTGTCGTCTGCCGACCCCCCAGCCGGCAGTTCTCGCGCGGCAGCTCAGTAACTGAACGGCCAGCGCTTCCAGTAGTTGCGGACCTTGACCCACACGCCGTACAGGCCGAGCGGCTCGAACAGCAGGAAGCCGACGATCAAGACGCCGTACAGCAGCGGTGGGATCGCGCTGATCGGCAGCGGATAGCCGGGCGCCAACTGCTGATTGGAGATCAGCCCGCCGTCGGTCGGGGCGGTGCTGATCAGCACGTCCCACAGCCCGGCCGCGGTGCTGTCGCCCTCGGCCTGCTCGCCCATCCAGTGCGCCGCGTTCTCGACGAACTTCGGGAGCAACACCACGAAGAACGCGCCGAGCAGGGCCCCCGCCGTGGTGCCGGCACCGCCGATCAGGATGATCGCGATGAACTCGACCGACAGGATCAAGTCCCAGGTCTCTGGAGGGAGCTTGCCGATGAAGCAGGCGAACAACGCCCCGGCGATCCCGGCGTAGAAGCTGCTCGTGGCGAACGCGATCATCTTGTAGCGGGCCTCGGGGACACCCATCACCTCGGCCGCCACGTCACGGTCGCGGATCGACTGGAACGCCCGTCCGGTGCGGGTACGCACGATGTTCTTGGCCAAGAGCGTCATCACGACGAGGATCGCCAGGCACAGCCAGTAGGTCTTGGCGTTCTTGCCGATGTCGAACCACAGCCAGTGGCCGTCGGAGTCGAAGTCGATCACGGCCTGCTCCTCTTTCCACCAGCGCCACTCGAGGCTGGGGAACTGGCGCCCGACCTCGGCGCCGCCGGAGATCTCGGGGAGCACGCGCGACAGGTGCACGCCGATGTACACCAAGCCGACGGTGACGATGCCGAGGTACAACCCGCGGACCTTCACCGCGGTCGGCGAGATCAGCACCCCCACGAGGGCGGCGGCGATGCCGGCACCGGGCAGCCACACCCACATCGGCAGGCCGAGGCCCCACAGGTTGGCCGAGTTGGCCCCGCCGAGGAACACCGCCGCGTAGGCGCCGACACCCATGAAGAAGGCGTGCCCGAGCGACACCTGCCCGGCAACCCCTGACAACAGGTTGATGCCGAGTGCGGCGATCGCGAAGATCACCGCTTGGGTGACGACACGGATCCAGTCGGGGTCGCCGAGGAAGCGCACGAGCGGGAGCTGGTTGATCACCGGCAGCGAGAACGGCATCAGCACCGCCACCGTCAGCAGGACGATGATCGCCAGGCGCTGTGTCCAGGTCGGCAGGATCGACGACTCGGATTCGTACGAGACGTAGAGGTTCGGACGTCCGCGCATCTCAGACCCGCCTGATCTCCGGGGTGCCCCACAGCCCGTAGGGCCGCACGAGCAACACGATCAACATCACGACATACGGCACGATCAGCTGGAAACCGACGCCGAGTTGGGGTGTGTACTGGGACAGGTACTCGCCCGAGTAGACCTCGGCGCCGCCGATCACGAGCCCGCCGACGAGCGCCCCGTTGACCGAGTCGAGCCCGCCGAGGATCACTGCCGGTAAGGCCCGGAAGGCGAGCCCGGTGATGCCGATGCTGACCGCCCCCGGCCCGAGCGGTGCGGCCGACCAGAGCACACCGGCGATCGACGCCAACGCCGCCGAAGCGGCCCACGCCACCGCGAACACCTTGCCGACCGAGATGCCTTGCGCCATCGCCGCTTCCTGGTCGTAGGCGACCGCCCGCATGGCGATCCCGAGCCGGGTGCGGAAGAACAGTGCGATCGCCACGAATGACAACGCGGTGGCGATCATCGCCACCACGTACCCGCGGGGGATGAACGCAGCACCGACCTTCCAGCCGTCGGCGAGGCTCCACGGGAACGCCAGGCTGCGCGAGTTGATCGTCACCGCATCGGTGGCGATCGTGCGGATGATGACCTCGATGCCGAGCGTGATCACGGCCACCGAGAACAGCGGCTCGCCGATCATGCGGCGGATGACGGTGCGTTCGATCACGAGCCCGAGCACCGCCGCGAGCAACGCCCCGATGGCGATGCCGATCAACCACGACACCCACTTGCCGCCGATCCATCGACCGGGGATGTCCCAGTCGATCAGCAGCATCGAAGTGAACCACGCGCCCGCCACGCCGATGGCACCTTGGGCGAAGTTGACCGTTTGGGTCGACTTGAACACGAGCACGAAGCCGAGCGCGACGAGTGCGTAGATCGAGCCGAGGGCGAGCGCTTTGGCGCTGGTCTGCAGGAACTTCTCGCCGAAGCTGATGGCGAGCAGGGCGAACGTCGGGCTCACCGATACAGGCTTTCCACCAGGTCGCCGAAGAGCTTCATCATCGCCTCGCGCTTGAGCTTCTGGGTGGCCGTCAACTCGCCGTCCTCGTGGTCGAGCTCCTTGGGGATCAAGGCGAACTTGCGAATGTTCTCGACCCGGGCGAACTTCTCGTTGGTTTCGTCGACGACGGCCTGGATCAGCTCGCGCACCTCGGGTTTCTCGGTGAGGTCGCGGTAGGTGGTGTAGGTGAGCCCGCGCCGCTGCGCCCAGTCACCGACCGTGTCGAGCTCGATGCCGATCAGCGCCGTCAGGTAGTTGCGGCCCTCGCCGATGACCATCGCCTCTTTCACGTAGGGCGACGTCTTCAGGCTGTTCTCGATCTCGGACGGCGAGATGTTCTTACCGCCCGACGTGATGATGATGTGCTTGATCCGGTCGACGATGCGGATGTGTGTGCCGTCGACCCACTCGCCGACGTCGCCGGTCATCAGCCATCCGTCCGGTGTGAACGTCTCGAGCGTCTTCTCGGGCTTGTTCCAGTAGCCCTTGAACACCCCTTCGTGGCGCGACTGGATCTCGTTGGTCTCGGGGTCGAGCCGCACCTCGGTGCCCGGGTATGGCTCGCCGACCGTGCCGAGCTTCATCCGGCCGACGAAGTTCGACGTGCACACCGCCGAGTTCTCGGTCATCCCGTACAGCTCGTAGAGCGGCACGCCGAGCCCGATGAAGAACTCGATCACCTCGGGTGCGATCGGCGCTGCACCGGTGCCGGCCCAACGCACGCGGCGCAAGCCGAGCCGCTCGCGCAGCGGGCGGAACACCGGCAGCCAGCCGATCGCGGCGAGGATCCGCGTGGTGGCCGTGTGCTCGCCGCCGTTGGTGACCTTGGCCTTTCCGATCCGGCGGGCGAGCATCAGCCCGAAGCGGAGCATGCGCTGCTTGAACCACGAGGCGTCGTTGCCCTTGATCATCGCCAGCGCGTGCAACTTCTCCCAGATCCGGGGCACCGCGAAGAACAACGTCGGCTGGATCTCGCGGAGGTTCTCGTTGACGGTGTCGATCGACTCGGCGAAGTTGAGCACCGGCCCGGCGCCCACCAACGACCACGTCGAGAAGATCCGCTCGGCGACGTGGCACAGCGGCAGGTAGGTGACGATCAGGTCGTCCGGGCTGGGCGGCCCACCCGGGAGGCGATCGGGGGCCCGGATGATGGTGTCGATGCAGAATGCCGCGTTGCGGTTGGTGAGCATCGCCCCCTTCGGCGGCCCCGTGGTACCGGACGTGTAGACGAGCGTCATCACGTCGTCGGATTGGGCTGCGGCCATCCGCTCGGCGACCGCCTGGGGATGGTCCTGACGGTGCTGCCGGCCGAGCTCGAGCAGGTTGTCCCAGAGCAGCAGGCGGTCGTCGTCGATGCCCACCATCCCGCGCGGCTCGGCGAACACGATCTTGCGAACCGCCGGCAGCTTGTCGCGGCCGATCTCGAGCAGCTTGTCGTACTGCTCCTGGTCCTCGGCGAAGTGCACCACCGCACCGCAGTCGGTCAACAGGTACTCGACCTCGGCGGCCGGGTTGGTGGGGTAGAAGCCGATCGTGATCCCGCGCACGGCGACCGTGGCGAGGTCGAGGACGACCCACTCGGGCCGGTCTTCGGAGTGGATCGACACCCGGTCCCCGGGCTGCACGCCGAGCGCGATCAAGGCGTGCGCGGCGGTTTCGACGAGATCCCAGGTGGTAGCCCAGTCGTACTCGTGCCAGATGCCGTAGTCCTTCTCGCGCATCGCGATCTGGCGGGGCGCCCGAGTTGCCCAGTCGCGTGCGAGCGACGCCACGGTGACGGTGGGCGCCGCCGAGTCCGGCGGCGGCGCAGGCGTTGGCGACTCGGTCAACGTCATGTGTTCCCCCTCACCGGCCCCCAGACCGATGTCGATGTGTTCCGTCGATGTGTTCCGATGTGCTCACTCGACAGCCGGCCGCACCGTCCCCCGACGACACCCGACTTCGGTTGGGCAAGGTACCACACGTATCACCGACCGGCCGCCGTCGGAGCGCACCGCAGGTGCCAGGTCTTAGGCTCGACGGGGTGAGCAGCACGCCGTACACGCCGCCGTTGGACGACATCCGCTTCGTCCTCGATCACGTCGCCGGGCTGGGCGACATCGTCGCCACCGAGCGCTTCGGCCACGTCGACACCGAAACCGTCCACGAGGTGCTCGCCGAGGTCGGGCGGTTGATGGCCGAAGTGGTTGCACCCACCAACCGCGACGGCGACACGATCGGGTCGCAGTGGCGCGCGACGGAGGACGGGGCGAACGCAGTCGTCACCCCGCCGAGCTTCCAGAAGGCCTACGCCAAGTGGGTCGAGTCCGGCTTCGGGGCGATGCCGTTCGATCCCGACTACGGCGGCGCCGGCTTCCCGTGGGTGTCGGGGCTCGCCGTGCAGGAGCTGTTGACGTCGGCGAACATGGCGCTGTCGCTGTGCCCGCTGCTCACGCAGGGCGCGATCGACGCGATCCACGCCCACGGCTCCGACGCCCAGAAGGCCACCTACCTGCCGAAGATGCTCACCGGCGAGTGGACCGGCACGATGAACCTCACCGAACCGCAGGCCGGTTCCGACGTCGGCGCGGTCGCCACCAAGGCCGAGCCCGACGCCGAAGCGTCGGCGCGGTGGGGCGCCGACGCGTACCGCATCACCGGCCAGAAGATCTTCATCACGTGGGGCGAACAGGACTTCACCGACAACATCGTCCACCTCGTGCTCGCCCGCACGCCCGGGTCGCCCCCCGGCACGAAAGGCATCTCGATGTTCCTCGTGCCGAAGTTCCTGCTCGACGGCGACGGGGCGGCGTCCGAGCGCAACGCCGCGTACTGCGTGTCGATCGAGCACAAGCTCGGCATCCACGGCTCGCCGACGTGCGTGATGTCGTACGAGGGCGCGATCGGGTGGCTCGTCGGGGGCGAGCACGAGGGCATGCGCAACATGTTCACGATGATGAACAACGCCCGCCTGTCGGTGGGTCTGGAAGGCCTGGCCATCAGCGTGCGCGCCTACCAGCAGGCGGTCGCGTACAGCCAGGAACGGCTCCAGGGCCGGGCGATCGGCGCCGAGCCGGGCACGTCGAGCCCGATCGTCGAGCACCCTGACGTGCGCCGGATGCTGCTCACCCAGCGGGCGTGGATCGACGCCCTCCGGGCGCTCGTGTACACCAACGCGGCGGCGATCGACCGTGCTGACGCGGCCGCTGACGCCGACGACGCGCGCCGCTGGCAGGAGCTCGCCGACCTGCTGATCCCGCTCTCGAAGGGGCTCGCCACCGACGTGTGCAACGAGCTCACGTCGCTGGCGCTGCAGATCCACGGCGGCATGGGGTACGTCGAGGAGACCGGCGTCGCCCAGCACTACCGCGACGCCCGGATCGCGGCGATCTACGAGGGCACCAACGGCATCCAGGCCGCTGACCTGGTGGGCCGCAAGCTCGGCATGCGCGGTGGCCAGGTCGTGCTCGACCTGCTCGGCGAGTTCGCCGGCTACGCCAAGCAGCTCGCCAACGTCGCCGGGCTGGAGCGCTTCGCCGAGCAGCTCGTCGCCGCGCTCGGCTGGGTCGAGCAGGCGTCGCAGCACCTGGCCGAGGTCGGCAGCCGCGACCCGCGCTCGCTGTTGGCCGGGTCGAGTCCATACCTGCGCCTGCTCGGCACCACCGTGTGCGCCGGCCTGCTCGCCAAGCAGGCGCTCGCGGCCACCCAGCTCGGCCTGCCCGAGAAGGTCGTGACCGCGCGCTTCTTCGGCGAGCAGATCCTGCCGACCGTGCAGGGGCTCGTCCCGGCGATCACCGCCAGCGCCGACATCCTCTACGAGCTCAGCCCGGCCCAGCTCGGCTGAGCCGCCGGGCTCTCGTCGGCCCGGCTGCGCGTCCCGCCGAGGCCGGCGCCGGGGCTGCCCGGTAGTGTCGGTGCGGACCTGCCGCACCCGACGACCCTCCGTAAAGGGCCATTTGCTCCTCCTGCTGCTTCTCCACGCGTTCACCGGCTCGGCGCTGATCGCCGCGGGCGGTCGGGTCGGCCGGCGAGCCGGTGTGACGCTCGGCGCGCTCGCGCCGGCGGCGATGCTCGTGTGGCTGGCGACGCACCTCGGCGACCTCGACGTCGGGGGAGTGGTCACAGAGTCGACGGCGTGGATCAGCAGCCTCGACCTCGCCGTCGACCTGCGTTTGGACGGCTTCGCGGCGCTGCTGCTGATGCTCGTGTCGGGCATCGGCGTGCTCGTGTTCTGGTACGCCGCCGGCTACTTCAGCGATACGACCGCCGACCTCGGGCGGTTGCTCGGGCTGCTCGTGCTGTTCAGCGGGGCGATGGCCGGGCTCGTGCTCGCCGACAACCTGTTCGCCCTCTACCTGTTCTGGGAGGCGACGTCGATCACGTCGTACCTCCTGATCGGCAACTCGCACGACAACCCGCGTGCCCGTGCGGCGGCGCTCCACGCCCTGCTCGTCACCGGCCTCGGCGGCCTGGCGATGTTCGTCGGGTTCGTACTGATCGGCCACGCCGCGGGCACGTTCCGCATCAGCGAGATCATCGCCGAACCGCCCACCGGCGGTGCCGTCAACGCCGGGCTCGTGCTCGTGCTGGTCGGTGCTGCCAGCAAGTCGGCGCAGTACCCGTTCCACTCGTGGTTGCCGGGGGCGATGGTGGCGCCCACGCCGGTCAGCGCCTACCTCCACTCGGCCACGATGGTGAAGGCCGGCGTGTACCTCGTCGCCCGGTTCGCCCCGGCGTTCGCCGAACATGCCGTGTGGCGGCCGATCGTGTTGACGGTCGGCATCGTGACGATGCTGTTCGGCGGGCTGCGGGCGTTGCGCCAACACGATCTCAAGTTGCTGCTGGCGTTCGGAACGGTCAGCCAGCTCGGTCTGCTGTTCGTGCTGTTCGGGGCCGGCTTCGAGGGAGCTGCCCTGGCGGGCACGCTGATGCTGCTCGCCCACGCCCTGTTCAAGGCCGCGCTGTTCATGGTCGTCGGCATCATCGACCACCAGACCGGCTCGCGCGACCTGCGCGCGCTCACCGGGCTCGGCCGCCCGTGGCTGCCGGTCACGATCGTCGGCACGATCGCCGCGGCGTCGATGGCGGGCGTTCCGCTGGCGTTCGGGTTCGTCGCCAAAGAGGGCGCGTTCGCCGGCTTCGACCCGGCCGGCGAGCAGTCGTGGGCATGGTCGGCGCCGGTGCTCGGCTTGCTCGTCGCCGGGTCGTGCATCACGTTCGCGTACACGGCTCGATGGGCGTGGGGTGCGTTCACCGCGGGCGGCTCCGACTGGCGTCCGGCACCCCCGCCGGCGCCGCTCGATCAGCCGCCCGGCATCGGCTTCTGGGCGCCGCCGGCGGTGCTCGCCGCGGCGACGCTGGCACTCGGCTTGCTGCCAGTGTTCGCCGACGGGCTCGTCGGGCGGGCGGTCGGCGCGATCGTGCCCGACGCCCACCGCGTGCACCTGTCGCTGTGGCACGGGGTCAACCTCGCGCTCGGCTTGTCGGTGGTCGTCTACGTCGTCGGCTCGCTGCTGTTCGTCGCCCGCCGGCCGGTGGCCGGTGTGCTCGCTCGCGGGCACGCGATCCCGAACGGTTCCGACGTGTACCTCGCCGTGCTGCGCGGCTTGAACCTGCTCGCCGACCGGGTCACCCGGTTCGTGCAGAACGGGTCGCTGCCGTTCTACGCCGGTGTGATCCTGTTCACGGCGGCGGTGGCCCCCGGGCTGTATCTCCTCGTCGAGGGCGAGCGCCCGGCATGGCCCGAGTTCCTCGACAGCCCGGCCCACATCCCGGTGGTGATCGCCCTGGTGGGCGGCGCGGTCGGGGCCGCGTTGGTGCCGCGGCGACTCGCGGCGGCCCTGTTCCTGAGCGTCGTCGGCTACGGCATGGCGGCCCTGTTCGTCGTCGAGGGCGCGCCCGACCTGGCGCTCACCCAGGTGACGATCGAGACGCTCGGCACGGTGCTGTTCGTGCTCGTGCTGCGGCGTCTGCCGCGGCGATTCAGCCGACCCACCTCGGCCGGCACGATCCCGCGACTCGTCGTGTCGGCCGCCGTCGGCGCGGCGGTGTTCCTGTTCGCGCTGAGCGCCGCCGACAGCCGCACCGCCCGCCCGGTGTCCGACGAGATGATCGCCCGCGCCTACCCGGACGGTCACGGCAAGAACATCGTCAACGTGATCCTCGTCGACTTCCGCGGGTTCGACACGCTCGGCGAGATCACCGTGCTCGGCGTCGCCGCGGTGGGCGCGGTGGCGCTCGCCCGGGCAACGATCGACCCGCGTCGCCGGCGAGCGTCCGCCGCCGACGACACACCCCCGGCCCGGGAGGCCTCGCCGTGAAGCGCCTCTTGATCGTCGACGTGTCGGTTCGGGTGATCTTCCACACCACCCTGATCGGCTCGCTGTATCTGTTGTTCGTCGGCCACAACCAGCCCGGGGGCGGGTTCGTCGGGGGGCTCGTCGCCGGCGCCGCGATCGCCCTGCGGTTCATCGCCGGCGGGCTCGACGAGGTGCGCGGCCTCACCCGACTGAAGCCGTGGACGATCCTCGGGTCGGGCATCATGCTCGCCGCCCTGACCGCCGTGGTGCCGTTGCTGTTCGGCGATCCCGTGATGTCGAGCGCCCTGTGGGAGGCCGACGTGCCCGTGCTCGGCACCGTCAAGACCACCAGCGCGCTGCTCTTCGACGGCGGTGTCTACATGCTCGTGGTCGGCATGATCTTCATGGTCTTCGAGGCGTTCGGCGGCGAACCGCCGACGGTCGTCGCGGCCCCCGCCGAGTCGCCCGACCTGGCCGATGCGGAGCCCGCCGCGTGAGCACGCTGCTGGCCCTCGCCGCGGCCGTCCTGTTCGCGATCGGCACGTGGCTGATCCTGCAGCGCGCGCTCACCCGCGTGGTGATCGGCATCGGTCTCTTGAGCCACGGCGCCAACGTCTTGATGATGAGCAGCCACCGCCGTGGCACACCACCGATCCACAACGACGACATTCCCATCAACTTCAGCGACCCGCTGCCGCAGGCGTTCGCCCTGACGGCGATCGTGATCTCGTTCGGGGTCACCGCGTTCCTGCTCGCCCTGGCGTACCGGAGTTGGATCCTTACCCAGGACGACGAGGTGCAAGACGACCTCGAAGACCGCCTGATCGGGCGCGGCGGGCGGGTCGACAAGGACATCGCCGACGAGCAGACGGCAATTGCCGAGGAAGCCCTGGAACAGACGTGACCGCCCTGCTCGCGCTCCCGATCGTGCTGCCGATCATCGGTGCCGCGGCGTCGATCCTCGCCGGCCGGATCAAGACCGTCCAACGCGCCATCAGCCTCGCTGTGCTCAGCGCCAACGTTGTGCTCGCCACCGTGCTCCTGATCCGCGTCGACGACGTCGGCGTGGCGGCTGTGCAGGCCGGCGGTTGGTCGGCGCCGATGGGCATCACGCTCGTCGCCGACCGCTTCTCGGCGCTGATGCTGTGCGTCGCCACGGTGATGTTGCTCGCCGTCGCCGTGTACGCGATCGGTCAGCCCGGCGCCGAACGCCACCACGTCGGTTTCCAGTCGGTGTATCTCGTGCTCGCGGCCGGTGTGTCGGCGTCGTTCCTCACCGGCGACCTGTTCAACCTGTTCGTCGCCTTCGAGATGATGCTCACCGCCAGCTACGTGCTGATGACACTCGGCGGCACGGCCGCCCAGGTGCGCTCCGGCATGACGTACGTGGTGATCAGCCTGACCGCCTCGGCGCTGTTCGTCACCTCGCTGGCGCTCGTGTACGCGGCCACCGGCACCGTCAACCTCGCCGACCTGGCGGGCAAGATGGCCGAACTGCCCGAGGGTGTGCGCACCGCCTTCTCGGTGCTGCTGCTCGTCGTCTTCGGAATCAAGGCGGCCCTGTTCCCGCTGTTCTTCTGGCTTCCCGACGCGTACCCCACCGCGCCCGGGCCGGTGACGGCGGTGTTCGCCGGCCTCCTCACCAAGGTCGGCGTGTACGCGATCGTCCGCACCCAGACGCTGCTGTTCCCCGAGGACTCCCGGTCCGGAACGCTGATCCTCGTCGTCGCCGGGCTGACGATGGTGGTCGGCGTGCTCGGCGCAATCGCCCAGAACGACGTCAAGCGGATCCTGTCGTTCAACATCGTCAGCCACATCGGGTTCATGATGATGGGGCTCGGCCTGTTCACCGTCGCCGGGCTCGCCGCGGCGGTGTTCTACACGGTCCATCACATCGTGGCGAAGACGGCGATGTTCCTCACGAGCGGCCTCATCGAGCACGTCGGGGGCTCCGGCCGGTTGAGCCGGCTGGGCGGGATGGTGCGCACCGCGCCGGTGGTGGCGGTGCTGTTCCTGATTCCCGCCCTGAGCCTGTCGGGCATCCCGCCGCTGTCGGGGTTCGTCGGCAAGCTCGGGCTCGTCGTCGCCGGCGTCGAAGCGCGCGCGTACGTCATCGTCGCCGTCTCGATGGCGGTCAGCCTGCTGAGCATGTACTCGATGATCCGCATCTGGAACGGCGCCTTCTGGAGCGCCGCCCAAGAAGAGCCAGAGGGTGAGCCACACGCCGTCGGCCCGCTCGGCGGGCCGGCCCTGATGATCGTGCCGACCGCTGTGCTGGCGATCGCCGGCGTCGTGCTGGGCGTGTTCGGCTCGCCGCTGTGGGAGCTCAGCGAGCGCGCCGCGTCCGATTTGTTGCGCCCCACCGCGTACATCGACGAGGTGCTACGCCCATGAGGACGGCGCCGTGAGCATCGTCTTGCGAGTGGCCTGGCTGGTCGCCGTGTGGATAGCCCTGTGGGGCGACGTCAGCGCGGCCAACGTGCTCAGCGGCACGCTGCTGGCGGTGCTGTTGCTGGTGGTGTTCCCCGTCAGCGGTGGGCGCCGCCGCGGCTTCATCTTCCGGCCGGTCGCGTTCGCCCGCCTGGTGGGGTACTTCCTGCGCACGTTGGTCGCGTCGAACGTGGCGCTCACCCGTGTCGTCCTGAGCCGCGAGGACCGACTCTGTACCGGTGTCGTCGAGGTCCGCACGATCGCCGACTCCGACGGCCTGCTGACGGTACTCAACCACCTCATCGCTCTGACCCCGGGCACGACCGTGATCGAGGTCGCCACCGATCCGGCCCGGGTGTACGTGCACGTGCTCCAGCTCACCGACATCGACTCGGCGCGGGCGGCCGTGCAGCAACTCGAGCTGCTCGTCGTCGAAGCGTTCGGGCCGCCCGAGATGGTCTCCCGCGCCCGGCAGGCCCGCGGCGACACGGCCGCCACCACGGAGCTGCCGGCATGACCACCGCGATCCTGCTCGTGCTGCTCGCCGCCGGCGTGTGCTTCGGCTATCGCCTGTGGCGCGGGCCGACCGTCGTCGACCGCGTGATCGCCGTCGACGGCCTGATCGTCGTCGGCGTCGCCGGGCTGGTCGTGAATGCCATGCGCACCGGTCTCGGCTCGTTCGTGCCGGTGGCCGTCGTCGCCTCGCTGGTCGGGTTCGTGAGCACGGCCGTCGTCGCCCGCTACATCGAGGGCCGGGCCGCCGAGCCGCTCGCGCCCGGCGACGTCCCGTTGGGCGGCTCGCAATGACCGCCGAGATCGTCGTCCTCGTCGGAGCCGTGCTGATCCTGCTCGCCAGCATCGGCGTCGTCCGCTTCGACGACACGCTCGCCCGCACGCACGCGCTCACCAAGGCGACGTCGTTCGGTATCGCTCTCGTGCTGGTGGGCGCGGCGTTCCACGTCCAGCACGCCAGCGAGGCCGCCGCGCTCGTGCTCACGGCGGTGCTGCAGATGCTCACCACCCCGGTGTCGGGTCACCTGATCGGCCGGGCGGTCTATCGCAGCCGCTACATCCCGGCTCGGCTCGACATCGTCGACGAGCTCTCGGCCGCCGACTCCACCGACGAGTCGCCCGCACCGTCGGCCACGGCGCCCGCCCCACCCGCTGCCGGCCAGCCCGACTAGCGTCGCCGCAATGGCGATCCACCGGCCGTGGGTGAGTCCGGCGGCCAGCCGCCGCTGGCGCGTCGTCGTGCTCGCCGCGGCCGTTGCGCTGGCCGCCTGCTCCGACCGCTCCGAACCCGGCGCCGTCACGGCCGACGCCTACGTCGCCGCGCTCGGCGGGTTCATGCCACCCGCAGTCGCCGCCGACGAGCAACTGCCCGTCGTCTACGTCGTGCCGATCGGCGACGTGGCCCTCGATCTCGACACGCAGGTCGCCGTGATCGACGCCTTCGCCGAGCGGTTCGATGTGCGCTTCGTCGACACCGCCCAGGCGGCGATCGATGCCAGCCCCGACGACCCCGAGGCGAGTGACGCCCCCCATCTGGTGGGTATCGGCACGATCCATGCCACACCGCCGTACACGGTACGGATCGAGCAGTATGCCGATGCGACGCGCACCGAGGCGCATCGCGTGACCCTCGTCGAGCGCAGCGGCAGCTGGCACGTCGACTCCGTCGCCGACGTCGAACCCGAGGTGCTCGTCGGTGACGGGTGAGCCGAGCGCCGCACGGCGGTGGCTGATCGGCCCGCCCGGAATCGCCCGTCTCACCGTTACGCACTGCCTGCACGGCTCCGCCGAAGCGTTCTTCACCGTGTCGATGGCCGGCTCGATCTTCTTCAGCGTGTCGCCGGACGCGGCGCGCCCGCGGGTGCTGTTGTTCCTGACGTTGACGCTCGCCCCGTTCCTCGTGATGGCGCCGATGTTCGGGCCGCTCGTCGAGCGCCTCCGCGGCGGCCTCGGTGTGGCGATCACCGGCACGTTCGTCGTCCGTGCCGCGCTCGCGCTGATGCTCGCCGGGAACCTACGCACGCTGCTGCTGTTCCCGCTCGCGTTCGCGTTTCTCGTCACGGCCAAGAGCTACACGGTCGCCCGCAACGCGCTCGTGCCGGCGCTGGCCGGCGGGCGCGAGGATCTCGTCAGCGTCAACTCCCGCCTCGCGCGCAGCGCGACGCTCGCCAGCTCACTGGCCGCCGGTGCTGCGGCGGTGCTCTACACCACGCTCGGCAGCCCGCGCGTGCTGCAGGTCGCGGCCGTCGTCTATCTCGTCGGGGCGCTCGTCGCGCGCGGGCTCTGGCGCACCACCGTCGAGGCCCCCACCGAGCCCGCCGACGTCGTGCGCGAGCTCGAACGCGGCAGCGTCACCGGAGCGATCTGGGCAATGACCGCGCTACGCGCAGCGATCGGCTTCACGCTGTTCCACTTCACGTTCTCGCTGCGCGCCGAAGCCGCTCCGGCCTGGACCGTCGGGGCGCTGATCGCCGCCAACGGGCTCGGTGCGTTCGTCGGGTCGGTGCTCGCCCCGATCGCCCGGCGCCGGATGACCGAGCGGCGGATGATCACCGTCGCCCTGATCGCCCCGGCCGTGATGACCACGATCGCCGGCGTCGCCCTCGATCTCGTCACGTTGCTGGCCGCCGTGGCCGTGCTCGCCGTGGCGGGCAGCATCGCCCGGCGGGCGCTCGACGCGCTGTTCCAACGGCAGGCGCCGCACGCTCGGCGCGGCGCCGTGTACGCATGGCTGGAGACCCGGTTCGAACTCGCCTGGGTGGCGGCCGCATGTCTCGCGGTGGCACTGCGCGTGGCGACGTGGGTCGGTGTGATCGCGCTCGCCGGGTTTCTGGTGCTGGTGGCGATCGTGCACGTGCGCCAGCACTATCGCGTGGCGCTGCTCGAGCCGCTCCCGGTGGTGTCGCCGCGGGCGCGGATGCTCGCCCACGCCGAGCGGCTGTTTCACGAGGAGGCCTACGACGAAGCGATTGCGCTCGCCCGGCTGGCGCACGAGCCCGGCGACGGGCAGCCTGCCGACGCGGCCACGGCGCGGGCCGTGCTCGACGCCGCCCGCGCCGCGCTCGTCACCCGTGCGTAGCCCGCGTGAGCGTGCTGCCCTGCCAGGAGACCGCGCGGATTGCTCGTCGAGGTCGTCCGCGAGTGCCTCCAGGCACTCCCCTCGATGCTCCCACGGGTCGCCTAGCCGGGAGCGGTCCAGATCACCGGGAACAAGGGGTGCTCGAGCGGTGCCCCCGCGGGCAGTTCGTCGGCGAGACCCGGGAACGGCGGCGAGGTCGCCCACGGTCGCGGGGCGTGGGTCATGTCGTCACCGATCCAACGCAACGACAGGACGCGCCGCCGGGACGCCCCGGGCACGCCGCCCGAGCCGTGCAGGGCGAGCATGTGGAAGCACACCGCGTCACCCGGTTCGAGCTCCCAGGCGAGGATCCGCGGGTCGTCGTCGGCGATCGTGGGCTGTTCGGCGAGGGCGCCTTCCGGGAACCACTTGGCTCGGCCGTCGAGGAACGTGCGCGGCATGAACCACGGTCCGCGGTGCGACCCGGCGAGGACCTCGAGCGTCGATGCGCGGGGCACCGGGTCGACCGGGATCCACATGCTGACGTTCTGGGTCCCGTCGACGTTGTAGTAGGGGAGGTCCTGGTGCCACGGCGTGCGCTGGCGGGTACCCGGCTCCTTGACGAGCACGTGGTCGTGGTAGAAGCGCACCGTTGTCGCCCCCATCAGCGCACCGGCGATCGCCGCCGCCGGGGTGCCGCGCACGAAGCGCTCGATCTCGGGAATCCGCTGCCACGAGCAGAAGTCCTCGACGAAGGCTGCGTCGTCGCCCGGCGAGGCGCGCTTGGCGAGCGGTGACAGGTCGGCCAGGTTGGCGTCGATCGCCTGCCGGGCGAGCTCGATCTGCTCATCGGTGAACGCCCCGCGCACACAGACGGCCCCGTCCCGGAGATACTCCCCCTCGACCCGCATCCCGACAGCGTCGCGCGCGAGCGCTCGGCCACGCCTATCGCGATCCTGGAGAATCGCATCGGCGTCGTGTTGTAGAAAAGTTGAGTCGAGTCGTATCAAGTCTTGACGGACTGCGCTAGCCTGTGGATATGGCGCTCGATCCGAAGAAGTGGACGGTCAAGACTCAGGAGGCGTTCGCGGCCG
>JAEZFY010000203.1 GCA_023417265.1 Actinomycetes bacterium
GATACCGGCGGCGCGCAGTGCGACACCCTCGGCGGCGAGCGCCACGCACAGTCCGGCGGCGCCGGCGGCCAGGGCTGCCCCGGCGACCGCCACGGCGCCATGGCCGTAGCCGTCGGCCTTGACGACCGCCCACACGTCGGCCGGGGCCGCGATGCGGCACAGCTCGGCCACGTTGTGTCGGAGCGCCGCGAGGTCGACCTCGGCCCAGGCCCATCTGCCGCTGGGCGGCGGGGGCGACGTCACGGCAGCACACCCGGCAGTTCGAGCAGCAGGTCGCTGGCGACCAGCCCGTGGCGTGGCCCGGCCTGGGCAGCGGCACCGTGCAACCACGCGCCGGCGGCGGCGGCGTGGGCGGGGGTGGCGCCGCGCGCCAGCAGCGCCGCGATCACCCCGGCGAGCACGTCGCCCGTGCCGGCGGTGGCCAGCCGTTCGTCGCCGTTGCTGACGAAGTAGGTGGGGCCGGCCGGATCGGCGACGATCGTCGTCGGGCCCTTCAGCAGCACGACCGCGCCGGTCGCTTCGGCCAGACGGTGCGCGGCGGCGACCCGGTCGGCTCCCGGGCGGGTTCCGGTGAGGAGCGCGAACTCGCCGTCGTGCGGCGTCAGCACCACCGGCCCGCCGCGCTGGCGGAGGTGGGCCAGGCTGCCCTCGGCGTTCCACGGCAGGGCGGCCAGCCCGTCGCCGTCGACCACCACCGGCAACGAGGTGCGGGCGACGATATCGGCGACCGCGGTGCGCGTGTCGTCGTCGCGGCCGAGGCCCGGCCCGACCACCAGCGCCTGGAAGCGATGCAGGTCGGTGAGCACGGCGTCCGCCCAGCGGGCGGCGGGGATCTCGCGATCGATCACCTCCACCGGTGCCCGGCCGTCGCCACCGGGAACCGAGAGCACCACCAAGCCGGCACCGGCGCGGTGCGCAGCAGCCGCGCACAGGCTCGCCGCCCCGCGCATCGACGCGCTCCCTGCTACGACGCGCACCGCGCTGACCCACTTGTGGTCGGTGCGTCCGCGTGGGGGGACCCAGGCGACGACGTCGCTGGCCTGGACGACGCCCATCGGCGGCCCGCCGGCGGCACCGACCGCAGTGTCGAGGCCGATCGAGGCGAGCTGCAGGTCGCCGCACAGGTCGGGCCCACGACCGAGCAAATGGCCCGGCTTGAGGGCCCCGAACGTCACGGTCGCGGTGGCGGCCAGCGTGCCTTCGGCGGCGATGCCGGTGAGCCCGTCGAGCCCGGACGGAATGTCGACGGCGAGCACCGGCACCCGGCCGACGTGCGGCGGCGTCCAGGGGGCCCGACCTTCACGGTCGACACGAAAGCCGGTGCCGAAGGCGGCGTCGACCACGAGCTCGCACGGCGGGAGCTGGTCGGGAAGGTCATCGGCCGGGAACACGTGCACCCGCAACCCGCGGGCGCGCAAACGCTCGGCGGCGACGCGCCCGTCAGCGCCGTTGTTGCCGGGGCCGGCGAGCACGCACACGGTGCGCCCGTACGTGCCGCCGAGCAGCGCCACGGCCACCCGGGCGACCGCCTCGCCGGCGCGCTCGATGAGCACCTCCACCGGATCCCCCGCGGCCGCGTCGACGGCGCGCATGCGCAGCGGCGTGACGACCGGGATCATGCCGCGACCCAGTTCATTCGGCCACCGCATAGGCGATCGCGACGGCGTCGCTGTGCGTCAACGACAGATGCCAGCGACGGACACCGGCGGCTTCGGCGAGCTCGAGCGCGCGGCCCTCGACCAGCAAGAACGGTGCCCCGGACTCGAGGCGGGCAACCGACACCTCGTGGAACCCGAACGCCCCGAGGCCCAGCCCGAGCACCTTCATCACCGCCTCGCGAGCAGCGAAGCGCACGGCCAGGGATGGCACCGGGTCGGCTTGTGGGGCGACGTAGGCGAGCTCGGCCGGGGTGAACAGGCGCGCCCGCATCGAAGGCGTGCGCTCGAGCGAGCGCCGGAAGCGTTCGATGTCGACGGCGTCGACGCCGATCCCGATCATCCGGCGCTCATCCTCGCCACGCGGCGGCTTACGACCGCCACAAGTCGGCGGTGTCGGAGATCGGCTCGATCAGGGCGACGTCGACGGGCAACTCGCCGAGCCGCGACTCGTCGAACTCGCCCTCGGTCTCCGACACCCAGTCGACGAGCCGGTCGTAACGATGGTCGTAGCCCTGTAGCACGCCGCGCAGCACCTCGGCCGGGAGCCGCTCGGCGAAGCGCACGTGCAGCAGGGTGATGCCGGTGCACGTACCCGACTTGACCTCGGGCACGAAGATCAGCGTGCGCCCGTCGCCGCGGCCACGGCCGACGAGCAGTTCCTGCGACGACGCCACTCGCCGCTTGGTGCCGACCAGGCGCGCATCGCTCGTGACCCGGCTGACGAGGTTCCGGGAGATGCCCCCGCGGTCGACGATCGAGATCGTGTCGCCGTCGATGCGGTAGCGCGTGAACCCGACCACCTCGGCCACTGCGGGGTCGAGCGCACCGAGCACTTTGAGCGTGCGGTAGCTGAGCACGTCGCGGCCCGGGCCGGCGTTGAGCGTGGCCTGCACGAGCGGCCGATCGAGCACGCCCTCGTCGCTGCGGCTGATGCCGACCGTGACGGTCTTGGCCTGGTGCTTGATCGCGTCGATCGGACGGGTGAGCTCCTCGACGCCGCCGGTGAGCGCTGCCATCAGTTCGTCGAGAACGGCCGAGGGAGTGCCGACCGCGCCCGTGAGGGCGGCGAACGACTCGACCGGTGTCGGTGAGAGCACCGCGGCGATGATCGAGGTCAGGCGCACCGCGGTCGACGCTTCGAGATGGCCGTCGTAGGTGCGCTCACGCAGGCCGTCGAGGAAGCGCTTGGCGAGCGGCGGCAGCGCGGTCTGGACGCGGCGCAGCACGTCCTCGCCGTCACCCGATTCCGACACTGCCCGCTCGATCAGCTCGCGGGTTTCCCGCAGGGGCCGCGCCGAGCCGTCGATCGCCAGGGCCGCCTCGTAACCGAAGAGGTGCCCGGCCATCGCCGAGAGCACGAACCCGAGCGCCGGGTCGACCGGGGGGACGTTGATCGTGGCCGCCGCAGCGAACCGTGTTTCGCCCTCGTCGGCGACGACGATCGGGGTGGCTTTGTGAGCCCGGAAGATCGCCGTCTCCTTGGCCACGTCATCGGCGGTGGAGCCCTGCAGGCCGGCCGCGCAGACGAACAGCAGCGGCTCGCTGGAGAGGTCGATGTGCTTCTTGTCCTCGATCGCGTCGGCCGAGATCGACTTGTAGCAGAGCTCGCTGAGCTTGATCCGGACCTCTTCGGCGGCGACCTTGTTCGGGCCGCTGCCGAGCACCGACCAGTAGCGCCGCGAGGGCGCGTACCGGCGCGCCGCCTCGGCGATCTCCGGGCGCCGGGCGATCACCGACTGCATCGCGTCGGGCAGGCGCTGCAGCCCGGCCAACAGATCGTGCCGCCGGGCGTCGGACCCGGCACCGGCTGCGGCGCTGATCGCGCACGCCAGCAGGGCCCCCGCCGCGATCTGCGCGTAGAACGCCTTGGTGGAGGCGACGCTCATCTCGATGTCGCGGCCGTCGGACGTGAACAGCACCCCGTCGGCCTTGTCGGCGAGGTCGCTGCCACGGCGATTGACGATCGCCAGCACGGCAGCGCCGCGGGCACGCAACAGATCGACGGCGGTGTTCGTGTCGGTGGTGGTGCCGCTCTGGCTCACCGCGATCACGAGCGTGTCGGCCATGTCGAGCCGCATCCCGAACCCGGACAGCTCCGAGGCCAGCACGGCGTCGACGTCGAGCGCCCCGCCCGCCATCGCGTCGAGTAGTGCCGCCGCGCCCTGACCGGCGACCGCGGCGGTGCCCTGGCCGATCACGCGCACCTTCGTGATCGCCCCAGAGCCGAGCCGTTCGGCGACGGCTGCCGGGAGCGCCCGCTCGCCGACCGCGGCCACGAGCATTCCGTCGCGCTCGACGATCTTGCCGCGCAGCGTTTTCGTGAAGCTGCGCGGCGCCTCGCCGATCTCCTTGAGCAAGAAATGCGGGGCGTCGCCGCGGTCGATGTCGCGAGTGGTGACCTCGGCGGTCGTCCACGCATCGGCGCCGACCGGGAGGTCGTGGCCGTCGTAGGCGATCCGGACGACGTCGGCGGTGGCGTCGGGATCGAGCACCACGATCTCACCGCCGTGCTCGCCGTCCATGCGCAGGTAGGCGGAGGTCTCCTCGACCACGCCGTACGGCTCGCTGGCGGCGATCAGGCAGTCGTCGCCACGCCCGACGTACAGGCCCTGGCCGCTTCCGCGCAACGCCAGCAGGAGGCGCCCCGGGTGGGTGGCGCTGATCGCGCCGATCGCCACCGAACCTTCGAACGCGGCGACGGTGCGCCGGAACGCCTCGAGCTCGTCGATCCCGCCGGACGCGTGGCGCGCCATCAGGGCCGGGATCACCTTGGCGTCGGTGGTGACGTTGCCGTGGATCCGCAGTTGGTGTTCGACGCGGAGGTCGGCGTGGTTGTCGACGTCACCGTTCAGGGCGGCCACGACGTACGGGCCGTGGCCGGCAGCCGTCTGCTCCATCTCGTCACTGTTGACGGGATGCGCGTTCGGTTCGGAGATGATGCCGACGCTCGCCCAGCGGGTGTGGGCGAGCACGCTCACGCGAGCGGTCGGTGCGGTGACCGCCCGGCGGAGCACGTCGTCGGTGGCGATCGCGTGGCGCAACGCGCGCGTGTTGTCGCCGAGCTCGCCGATCTCGGCGGCGGCCTTGTAGACGAAGCTCAGCACCGGTGCGTCCGCCGAGCCGGCGACGCGGATCGATCCCGAGCCGAACGCCGGGTCGCCGGTGCGGCTGCTGAGGGCCGGGTCGTCGGGGGCGAGCGCGTGGCCGACGACGAACACGTGCACGCCGGCCGAGTCGCGGCCGCGCACCTCGAGCCGGTCGAGCGAGGAGAGCGCTTGCTGGATCGCCAAGTAGGCGGCCAGCGCCGGCTCGCCGGCGC
>JAEZFY010000022.1 GCA_023417265.1 Actinomycetes bacterium
GGCACTATCCGTGACGCGTCGTGTTTCATCGGGGGTCAGACCCCGGATGAAACGTCAGTAGCCGAGGGCTGGTTCCTTCATCGTCCCGGCGAGCGGGGCGCCGGCGAGGAAGCGCGTGAGGTTCCCGCAGAAGTCGTGGCGCAGACGCGCGTCGTTGCCGTCGGAGCGGTACGACACGTGCGGCGTCGCCACGAGGTTCTTGGCGGACCACATCGGGCTGTCCGCTGGCAACGGTTCCTCGACGAACACGTCGACGTACGCGCCGGCGATCGTCTCCGCCTCGAGCGCGGCCACGAGCGCAGCCTCGTCGGTGAGGATCCCGCGGCCGACGTTGACGAAGAACGCGGTCGGCTTCATCGCCGCGAACTCGGCGGCACCGAACATCTTCTCCGTCTCCGGCGTGTGCGGCATCGCGAGCACGACGAAGTCGGCCTCCGGCAAGCGCTCGCGGAACGAGTGCTGGCCGATGACCTCGTGGAAGTGCTCGGTGGGCGTGCCCTTGCGGTTCACGCCGATCACCCGGGTGCCGAGCGCGGCTGCGCGCCACGCGACCTGACCGCCGATCGCCCCGGTGCCGAACACCATGACGGTCGATCCGATGAAGTCGCGGCCGGGCAGCCGGATCCACTCGCGCCGACCCTGCGCCAGCTGGTAGCCAGGCATCGCCCGCGCCAGGCCGATCATCGCCGCGATCGTGTACTCGGCGATCGTGACGTTGAGCGACCCTTCCGAACGGGTCAGCACGAGCCCGTCGGCCACCCGGACCGGTAGCGCTTCGCCGCCCATCCAGTCGAACCCGGCCGCCGAGATCTGGATCCACCGCAGCCGGGGGGCGTGGCGGACGATGTCGTCGAACAACGACTCGTCCATCGCGCTGCGGAACATCGCGTCGGCGTCGAGATACTCGGGCCGCATCGTGCCGTCCTCCATCGGGAGCTGCACGAAGCGCACCGTCGGGAACTGGGCGTCGAGGCCCGGGATGCGCTGGTACAGGTTCTCGCTGATGAGGACCGTGGCCGACGGCAGCTCCGGCGAGCCGGTGGTGCCGTTGAGGTCGGTCATGTCAGTGGTCGACCTTGCCACCGGAACGCTTGGTGTAGGTCTCGCCGCCCTTGCCCCACACGTCGTACGACACTTCGGTGAGGATCACGTGCGTGTTCTCGCGGGGCGAGCCGTACTTCACCATCACGTCGGTGAGGTCGGCGATGATGGCGTCGCGGGTCTCCTGGTCGCGCTTGCCCATATCGACTCGGATGATGGCCATGTTGGTTTCCTTCCCTGGGGTGGTGGGGGGTGTTGCAGGGTGATTGGGGGGTGAGAGGGGCGCGGGCGGTCAGGCGCCGGCGAGCTCGCGCTCGGCCGCCATGTAGGCGAAGGCGTACTTGGCGCCGGTGGCGATCACGTCACGGAACACGGCCGTCGCCGTGTCCGGCTGGCCGTTGTAGAGGTACCAGTTGCCGAGCCCGTAGCCGACGGTGGCGAGCAGCAGCGGTCGGTCGCTGATCTTGGCGCGCAGGTCGTCGGGCGACAACTCGCCGGTGTACAGGCGCATGCGGTCGTCGTAACCCTCGCCTTGCTTGTCCCATTCGTCGGCCAGCGTGGCGAACTCGTCGAGCTTGGTGGCGGCCTCGGCGTCGCGGCCGAGCCGGCGCAGGGCCATGTACTGCCAATCGAGGCTGGCGACCTTGCCCTCGTAGTGCATCGCCGTGGCGTACGCCTTGGCGAACGTCTCGGCGGTGCCCGCCAAGTCACCGGTCAGGTACTGGGCGACGCCGAGGTGGTACCAGATCGCGGTGTGCAGCGTCGTCATGTACGGCTCGGCGGCCGGCGTGCCTTCGATGTCGGCGACGCGCGGGTGGTGGTCGAGGGCGGCCTCCTTACCGACGATCAGGCGCATGCCGTCCGGCTCGACGTCCTTCTGGTACAGCTCGTACTCGTCGGGTGTCTCCGGGATCAGGGCGGCGGCCTCGGTGAGGTCGGCGATCGCCCCGGCGTAGTCGCGGATCGAGATCCGACGGTGGCCGCGGAAGCGCAGCAGGCGGATGTCGCCGGGGAACTGCTCGAGCGCCTCGGTGAGCAGCGCCACCGACGCCTCGTGGTTGTTGATGTAACCCTCGACGCGGGCGGCGATGATGTAGCGCGCCGGCAGGGACAGTTCGGGCATTACGGCTCCTGGGGGGTGTCGGCCCGTTCCCGGTGGAACAGGTAGGCGTATTGGGTGAGCTCGTAGAAGCTGTCGACCTCGAGATGCTCGAACCCGGTGATGGCGGGCGCCGCAGCGAACACGTAGTGGGCGTTCACGAGCGGGGCCATGATCGAATCGCGGTGGGTGATCTCCAGTGCCTGCCGGTACAGGTCGCGAGCGACGGAGTGGTCGTCGGCCGCAGCCGCCTGCTCGAGCAGTTCGTCGAGCTCGGGGCAGCTGTAACCGTCGCGGTTGTAGGCGCCGGTGGTGGCGTACCGGCTCGACAGGTTCTCGTAGGGGTCGACGCCGCAGCTCCAGCCGACGACGATGCCGTCATAGCCGCTGCCGCGCAGGCCCACCCGGTCCATCCCCGCGTACTGCTCCCACGTGATCGGTTCGAGCGCGATCTCGACACCGAACTCGGCGAACTGGCGGGCCAGTTCGACGCTGGCCTCCTTGCGGAACGTCTCGGTGGTCAAGTAGCAGAACGTGAAGCGCACCGGTTCGCCGTCAGCGAGCCAGCGCCCCTCGGGGGAACGGGTCCAGCCGACCTCGGTGAGCAGCGCTGCGGCCGCGTCGCGGCCGACCAAGGGTGGCTCGCCCGGCGACACCCACGACGACGGTGGCACCGGCCAGAACTGGGGCAGCCCGTACCCGCCGAGAGCGGCGGCAACGACCTGCTCGCGATCGATCGCCATCGAGAACGCCCGGCGCACGCGCGGATCGTCGAAGTGACGCACGTTGAGCCCGAACGTGAGCGCCCGCCACACGCGGGTGGCGATCCGGTGGGGCACCGCCGGGGCGCCCGAGAACTCGTCGAGGTGTTGTGCTTTGACTTGGCCGAAGTCGAGCTCGCCGGCCGCGATCAGGCGGGCCCGGTCGAGGTCTTCGGCGACGTGGCGCATCTCGATCTCGGCGATCGGAGCAGCCGGCGACGCAGCCGCGAACGGGTGCGTCGGGTGATAGGCGAAACGGACGACGCCGGGCTCGCGGGCGACGACGCGGTACGGGCCGGTGCCGATCGGGTCGGCGCTGATCGCGCCGGCGAGCACGGCGGCGCGGTCGTAGCGGTGGGCCGGCACGATCGCCGTGCGGGCCAACGTGGCAGCCAGTCCGACGACCGGCTTGGCGAAGGTGATGGTGACCGTGTCACCGGCGACGTCGATCGCGGCGACGTCGGTGAGCGCCGGCTTGACCTGGCCGACCAGCTCAGGATCGCTCGTCAGGCCGAGCGTGAAGGCGATGTCGTGGGCACCGAACGGCGCGCCGTCGTGCCACGTGACCCCGGCCCGAGCGCGCAAACGGCAGCTCATCCGGTCGGGGGCGATCTCCCACTCGTCGGCGAGGTCGCCGCGCATCGTGCCGACCGCGTCGACCGTGATCGGCCGCGAGAACACCATCGAACCGGGCTCGTTCCACGAGCCGGTCAGCGGGTCGATCCGGTCGATCGGGAGGGTCGCGCCATAGCGCAGCGGACGCGCGTCGAGGGCGGGGGAGATCAGGGGGGAAGTCATCGGAACCGATCGCAACGGGTGCGGTGGGGGGGGGCGCGCCCCCCGGGCGGCGCGCGCCCCCCCCCCCCCCGGGG
>JAEZFY010000024.1 GCA_023417265.1 Actinomycetes bacterium
TAGGTTCGGCGCAGGTCGTGTTCGGCGGAACTGGCGCGACCTCCCCGGGCGGGGTCCGGGGCCAACGGCGGCAATGAGGAGTTGGTCATGGTCAAGCGTCGGTTGCTCGGACTGGGCATCGCGGTCGGCACGCTGGTCGGTGCGGGTGCGCTGGTCGCGCCGAGGGACGCGGTGCCAGCCGCGCACGCGGCCGCTCCACCTGGAGCGCACCTCCGCGCGGTCACCCCGGCACGCCTGCTCGACACGCGCGACGGCGCCGAGGACACGACCGTCGACGGTGCGTTCCGGGGCGGCGGGACGCGCCCGGCAGGCACGGTGGTCGAGCTCGACGTCACCGATCGTGGCGGCGTTCCCGCCGACGCCCGGGCGGTGTTCCTCAACCTCACCGCCGTCGCGCCCGACGCGGCCGGACATCTCACGGCATATCCGTGCGACGTCGATCGCCCAACGGCCAGCCACGTCAACTACACGCCCGTCCGCCACGCAACCCCGAACGGCGTGCTGGTCGGCGTCGGTGCGGCCGGAACGGTGTGCATCTACACGCGGGCGGCGACGCATCTCGTGGCCGACGTCACCGCCTACGTGCCGGCCGGGGCGACGCCGACGCCGGTGACCCCGGCGCGCCTGCTCGACACCCGCACCGGTGCCACGCACGTCACCGTCGACGGCGACTTCACCGGTGGCGGCCGGGTCGCCCCCGATCAGATCCTCGAGCTCGACGTCGCCGGGCGTGGCGGGGTCGCTCCTGGCGCGGCGGCCGTGTTCGTGAACATCACCGCGGTCGAGCCGGCCGCGGCCGGGCACGTCACCGCCTTCCCGTGTGGCGGCGCGGCGCCGCTGGCGAGCCACGTCAACTACGCCGCCGGTGACGTCACCGCCAACGGGGCGCTGGTCGGCGTGAGCCTCGACGGCAAGGTGTGCCTCACCAGCCGGGCGGGGACCGACCTCGTCGTCGATGTCACGGCCTACGTGCCGGCCGGGCGCGCGCCGGCGCCGGTCGGCCCCGCCCGCCTGCTCGACACCCGTCCCGAACCGCAGCACGTCACGATCGACGGCGACTTCCAGCACACCGGCGAGGTAGCTGCCGGGCAGGTGGTGCGGCTGCCCGTCCGCAACCGCGGCGGCGTTCCTCCCACCGCCACCGCGGTGTTCCTCAACGTGACGGCCGTCGTGCCGCACGCGCCGGGCTACCTCACGGCGTTCCCGTGCGGGTCGGACACGCCGAAGGCCAGCCACGTCAACTACGTCGCCGGCGAGGTGCGCCCGAACGGCGTCCTGGTCGGCCTCGGGGTTGCCGGCGACGTGTGCATCTTCACGCTCGCCAACACCCACATGGTGGTCGACGTCACCGCGTTCGTCGCCGCCGACGACGGGACGGGGCCCGGTCCCGGCCCCGACGGCCCACCCGGTTCACCACGCGCGCCGGAGTCGCGCTGCGACGAGCCGGGCGCCGAGTGGGGCACGCTCACACCCGAACAGGCCGACCTGGACGGGGCCGAGCTCGATGCCGCGATCGCGGCGTCGATGGCGGGCAACTCGTTCGCCGTGCGGGTGTTCCGGTACGGGTGCCTGGTGCGCACCGACACCGGCCACCCGGTGAACGAAGCGGCGCAGTACGAGAGCTGGTCGATGGCCAAGTCGATCACGGCGATGGTGTTCGGCCGGGCGTGGACGCTCGGCCTGATCGACCCCGACGACACACTCGGCGAATGGATCCCCGAGGCCGGCCGGCTGCCGGGGGCGACGTGGAGCCACGCCGACCTGACGTTGCGCAACCTGCTCGAACAGAACAGTGGGCTCGACCTCAACCCGGTCCGTGACTACAACATCGCCATGCCCGACCGGGTGGCGACCGCGCTGCGCACCGAGATCGTCGCCGAGCCGGGCACGACGTTCGGCTACTCGCAGCACGGGCCCGCGCTCGTCGCCGAAGCCGTGTCGCGGGCCGTGGCCGCGCACGGCTACGACGACGTTCAGGACTTCGCCGACCGCGAGCTGTTCGGGCCGCTCGGTATCGCCCGCGACGACTGGTACTGGCGGCGCGACTGCGCCTGGCTCGGCCTGCCGGCGATCACCCTGGCCCTGCTCGACGCACTCGTCGACCCGACCAGCCTGCTCGACGGCGGATTCTGCGCGGTGGCCGACCCGTTCGGAACGGGGCCTGGCCACACGCAAGGGTTCTTCGGGCTCAACATGCGGCCCAACGATTTCGCCCGGCTCGGCGAACTGATGCGGCGCGACGGCGTGTGGAACGACGAGCGCCTGCTGTCCTCGGCGTTCTCCACCGAGGCGCTCACGCCCAACGACACCAACGGCTGCCACGGCTGGTTGATCTGGATCAACGCCGGCGCCCCGTGCGCCGGGCCGAGCGGGCCACCCGAGCCGAGCAGCGACCCGGCCCCGTGCGGGCGCGACCGCGACTCGAACGGGCTCCCGGCCGACCACTTCGCCTTCAACGGCCTGCTCGGCCAGCACGTCGCCGTGTTCCCGAGCCAGGAGATCGTCATCGTGCGCGTCGGCATCGAGAACGTCACCGGGGACGCGTTCTTCGAGGCCGGCCTCACCGCGAGCAGCGGCAGTATGGGCGACCTGTATCGGAGCGTGCTCGACGCGATGACCGACCAGACGCTGACCGCGCCGGCGCCGGTGCCCGACGCGCAACTCAAGCCACGCACGTGCGCGGCCCGCACCGGGCTCGATGCGCCGGGCGTGGCGGGCGTGCTGACCGACCCGGCGGCAACGCTCGGGCCGCTGTTCCTCGAAGCGATCGTCGACGAGCTCGGCCTCCCGCTGCCCTGACGCTCCCGGTCCGGTGGTCGCAAACCGGTAGATCTGCCGATACCGGCACTCGGCTCGGTCCCCGAAGATGGCCGCATGCCCACGGTCACGATCCAGGGGACGGTGCCGTACCCACCCAACACCGACGCCACCCAACTACTCGACCTCGCTCGCCAACTCGGCGACGTCGCCCGCACCCTCGGCAGCACCTCCACCCACGTCACCGCCACCGCCCGCACCGCCACCACCACCTGGACCGGCACCGCCGCCGACACGTTCACCAACCGCATGAACGACCGCGCCGGCACCCTCCGCACCAACGCCACCACCCTCGCCCGCGCCGTCCCGATCCTCACCACCTACGCCACCGCGATCACCACCACCCAAGCCGCCTACACCACCGCCGCCACCGCCGAACACGCCGCCCGCGCCGGCCTGCCCTGGACCGCCGCCGCACTCGCCGCCGCGATCGCCGCCCAAACCACCGCCGTCGCCACCCTCCAAGGCGCCGGCTTCGCCTGCGCCGCCGGCCTCGCCGGCATCGTCGCCCAACTCGCCGCCACCCGCTACCTCACCGGCAACACCAGCACCACCCCCGGCACCACCGCCACCACGAGCACCTCGGCCACCCTCTGGGACGACCTGACCGACACCGCCACCGCCCTCTGGGACTGGCTCTTCGGCAGCGACCAAGGCGTCCCGAGCCGCACGGGGACGACCACCACGGGCAACGGATCACCGCTCGGGCTCCCCGATCGCGACCGTGACGGGATCCCCGACGTCTTCGACTTCGGCGGGTGGGACGGCAGCGACGCATCCACCGCCCCCGTCCGTCCCGGCGACATGGACGGCGACGGGATCCCCGACGCGATCGACGCCCGCGACGACCGCCTCGTCGTCGGCCCCGACGTGTCGCGGATGCCCGAGTTCGCGGTCGGCACCACGACCGACGCCCGGTTCGACACGTACGCCGCGTACTTCGCCGAGCACGGCGTTGACATCACCACGCTCGGGGACGGCGAGCGGGCGATCCTCGGCCTGCGTGTGCCGAGCGCGACCACTGTCAACAACGGCACGGGTGAGTACAACGATCGGATCGTGGTGGTGTGGACCGCCAACGGCCGACGCCACGTGGAGGAGTTCGCCGCCAACACCGAACCGTCGGCTCAGTACGACGCGGCGTTCCGTGGCCGCACGATCGACGGCGTCGCCTACGCCCGTGGCGGCAGCGTGCAGGGCGCCGACGCCGATGGTGACGGTGTGCGCGACCTCGGCCGCCTGCCGGTCGGGGCGTACCAGTACGAACGCAGCACGTCGACGGTCGTGGGCGGCGACAACGTGCTGCGCGGCGTGCGGGCGATCGACCTCGAGCGCGACGTCAACCACGACGGCGTGTTCGACGCCAACGACCGCCAACTCGTCACCCGGCCCGAGGCGCTCACCGACCAACGCACCGTGCTGTTCCACCGCGGATCGGAGCGCGACACCGACTCGGCGGCGTGTCAGACGTTCCCCGGGCGCGACGATTGGGGAACGTTCTGGGCGAGCCTCGGCCCGACGAGTGGTGCCGATCGCAACCCGCAGCAGCAGTTCACGTACGTGCTCCACGAGGTCGCCCCGGCCACTCGGCCCGTGCCGGTGCCGACCAGGGTCCCGGTGCCGTGATGCCCACGGTCACGATCCAGGGGACGGTGCCGTACCCACCCAACACCGACGCCACCCAACTGCTCGACCTCGCTCGCCAACTCGGCGACGTCGCCCGCACCCTCGGCAGCACCTCCACCCACGTCA